>JBCCIK010000025.1:0-33275 GCA_039028255.1 Pseudomonadota bacterium
AAGTACAAAATCGACCGCCGGATGGGCGAAAACATCTGGGGTCGTCCGAAATCCCCGGTCAACCGTCGTGAATACGGCCCCGGCCAGCATGGTCAGCGCCGCAAGGGCAAGCTGTCGGACTTTGGTTTGCAGCTGCGCGCCAAGCAGAAGCTGAAAGGATATTACGGCGATCTGACTGAAAAGCAGTTCCGCCGCATTTATGCCGAAGCCGAGCGCGTCAAAGGCGATACCGGTGAGAACCTGATCGGTCTGCTGGAGCGTCGTCTGGATGCGGTTGTGTACCGCGCCAAATTTGTCTCGACCGTGTTTGCCGCCCGTCAGTTTGTAAACCACGGCCACGTCAAGGTGAACGGCAAGCGCGTCAACATCCCCAGCTACCGAGTTCAGGAAGGCGACGTGATCGAAGTGCGCGACAAATCCAAGCAGCTGGCTGTTGTTCTTGAGGCGGCGGCCCTGGCCGAGCGCGATGTGCCTGACTACATTGATGCGGACCATTCGAAAATGACCGCAACTTTCGTTCGCGCACCGGGCCTGGGTGATGTGCCTTACCCGGTCATGATGGAACCAAACCTGGTTGTTGAATTCTACGCGAAAAACTGATTTTCGCCGCCCATCGAATTTAAGAAGGCCGCGCAGTGCTGCGCGGTCTTTTTTTTGTTGAGGGGGCTCTGCCCCCATCGCGGCAAGCCGCGATTCCCCCGGGATACTTCTGGCCAGATGAAGAGCGGATCAGAGCGGCAGCGGCCGCCCTTCGGCAATTGCCTCCATTGAGAAATACGAGGTCACGCTGTCCAGTTCGACCTTTTCGATCAAGCGCTGATAGACCTTGTCATACGTGGTCATGTCTTCTGTTACGACTTTCAATTGATAATCGTAATCGCCCCCGATGCGATGGAAATCCACCACCTCGGGGATGGTCAGAACATGTCGTCGAAAGGCTTGCAGCCAATCGGCTGAATGATGCCGGGTTCGCAGCATCACAAACACAACAAGGCTCAGCCCCAATTTCTCGCGCGCGATGCGAGCCGTCGAGCCCAAAAGAACGCCATTCTCATTCAGCGCCTTCAGACGGCGCCAGCATGCGTTCTGGGACAGACCGACCCGTTCAGCCACTTCGCGCTGGGACAGGGTGGCGTCCATTTGCAGCTGCTGCAAAATACGAATGTCAATATGATCTATATTCAGGTCCATAATCGATCATATGACACAATTTATGACAAAGAAACGCAAAATCAGGGGATATTTACACGCGTTTAATCGCTCACATTGAGCTCACAGTCAGGAGCCGATGATATGATCTTGTCCAAATTCCGTGCCGCATTGCAGACATCCGACGACACTACCGATTTGCACAAATGGCTGATCGGAGAAAACACTCTGATCCCGGGTCTATTTGGGGATGTGCCGCTGATTTACGCGGATTATGTTGCGTCGGGACGCGCGTTGAGACAGGTCGAGGATTTTGTAGTCGAGCATGTGCTGCCGTTCTACGCCAATAGCCATACAGAGGCGTCTTTTTGCGGATCATACATGACCCGGCTGCGTTGCGAGGCCCGAAGCGAGATTGCCCGTAGTGTTGGGGCGAGGGACCAGGATGCGGTGATTTTCGCGGGCTCCGGGGCCACTGCAGGGCTTAACCGCTTGGTCAGTTTGTTCGGAGTGCAGGAGGCTGATCAGCCTGTTGTTCTGATCGGGCCTTACGAGCATCATTCGAACATCCTGCCTTGGCGTGAAAGCAAGGCTCAGGTGGTCGAGATTGGCGAGGCGCCCGACGGAGGGGTTGATCTGGGCGCTCTTGAAGAGGCTTTGATTGCGCATTCAGAGGCCGACCTGATCATCGGGTCGTTTTCGGCGGCGTCCAATGTGACAGGTATTGTCACAGAGCCAGATCCTGTAACCCGGCTGCTCAAGGCGCATGGTGCTTTGGCGGTTTGGGATTATGCCGGTGGCGGTCCTTACCTGCCAATTGATATGGGGTCAGGGTTGGCGCGCAAGGATGCAGTCGTTGTCTCGCCGCACAAGTTTCCAGGCGGCCCCGGCGCATCGGGTGTTTTGATTGTGAACGGGCAGGCTGTGCATCGTAACAGCCCCAGTTGGCCTGGCGGTGGCACTGTCAGCTTTGTTTCGCCCTGGCGGCACGAGTACAGCACGGACCTTGCCACCCGGGAGGAAGCCGGAACACCCAATGTCATCGGGGATATCCGCGCCGCACTGGCCTTTATTGTCAAGGATGTGGTCGGCACTGATGAGATCGCGCGGCGCGAGGCGCTGTACAATCGCATGGCATTCGCGGGTTGGAAGGATAATCCGAACCTGACCTTGCTGGGGGCGGACAATCCGCATCGCCTGCCGATCTTTTCCTTTCTGGTGCGTGATGCCGCAGGCCAGGCTGTACATCAGCAACTGTTCACGCGCATGCTCAGCGACATTTACGGTATTCAGGCACGTGGCGGGTGCGCGTGCGCCGGCCCTTACGCGCATCGTCTTTTGGGCATAGATCGTGCCGCATCAGAAGATTTGCACGTGGCCTTGTCGGCAGGAGAAGAGTTGAAAAAGCCAGGCTGGGTGCGATTGAATTTTTCGTATCTGATGCGTGAAGACACGGTTCGTTTCATCATTGACAGCGTAAATGACCTGTCACGCCGCACCGAGGAATTTGCGCCTTATTACAAGGCCGACCCGGCGACGGCCCGCTTCAAAGCGGCGTGACGGAATTGCCGCTTTTCTCAACGCCTTGGGACGGGTAAGAGAGGCTCCAACCAACGGAGCCGTTTATGACAAAGATCACGCCCCAGCCCGGGATCATGGATATCGCGCTATATCAGGGCGGACAGTCACATATTGCGGGTGTCGATCACGTGATCAAGCTGAGTTCAAATGAAAATCCGTTTGGTCCCAGCCCGAAGGCGATCGAGGCTTTGCGTGAAAGCGCGGCGATGTTGCACCGATATCCCAGCACCGATCATGCAGGTCTGCGCGCGGCCATAGGTTTGCGCCACGGGCTGGACCCGGCGCGAATTGTCTGTGGTGTGGGCAGTGACGAAGTGTTGCAGTTTGTGGCCCATGCATATGCCGGACCTGAAGACGAGGTTATTCACACCGAGCATGGATTTTCCATGTACCCGATCATTGCGCGCATGGTCGGGGCCGTTCCGGTTATGGTGGCCGAGCGTGAGCGGCGGGTTAATGTGGACACCATTCTGGCCGCGGTGAACCCGCGAACGCGCATTGTTTTTGTTACAAACCCGGGCAATCCAACATCGACCATGATCACAGAGGCAGAGCTGCTGCGTTTGGCGCGGGAATTGCCACCGACATGTTTGATGGTGATCGACGGTGCCTATGCCGAATTCGTTGATGGATTTGACGGCGGTTCTGCTGTCGTGGACCAGTTCGAAAACGTGATCATGACCCGGACCTTTTCCAAGGTTTATGGGCTTGGCGGAATGCGTGTTGGGTGGGGCTATGCACAAAAGCCGGTGATTGATGTGCTGAACCGTGTACGACAGCCGTTCAACCTGTCGCTTTCGGCGCTGGCAGCCGCCGAAGCCGCAGTGAACGATGTGGAATTTTTGACGTTCTATCAGTCGGAAAATGCGCGCCTCAGGGTGTGGCTGGCTGATGAACTGGCCAAAATCGGCATACCGTCCGACCCGTCCTGCACAAATTTTGTTCTGGCGCGGTTTGCCGACAAGGCCGAGGCCGAGGCCTGCGACGCCTATCTCAAGACGCAGGGTTTGATCGTGCGGCTGGTTGCAGGTTACAACCTGCCAAACGCATTGCGGATCACTGTCGGCGATGAAGAAGCCTGCCGCCGGGTTGTTGCGGCGATCACCGCGTTCAAAGGGGGCGCTGTATGAGCCGGATTTACGACCGCGTGGCGCTGATCGGGCTGGGACTGATCGCGTCCTCCATGTTCTGGGCGATCAAACGCGCGGGTCTTGCGGGCGAAGTCACCGGCTATGCCCGGTCTGTCGCAACTCGTGAAACCGCCCGCAGCATCGGTTTATGCGACCGTGTCTGCGACAGTGCGCAAGACGCGGTAAAGGGGGCCGATCTTGTTGTGCTGTGTGTTCCGGTTGGAGCAATGGGCGCGGTTGCGGCAGAAATCGCACCAGCTCTCAAACCGGGCGCGACAGTGTCGGATGTCGGTTCGGTAAAGCGGCATGTCATCGGGGCTGTTGCACCGCATATTCCAAACGGTGTCCATTTCATTCCGGCACATCCTCTTGCCGGAACCGAGCATTCCGGTCCCGAATCCGGTTTTGCAGAACTGTTCGACAACCGCTGGTGCCTGCTTGTCCCGGTGGCAGGCACCGATGCCACTGCGATCGCGCATTTGCGCGCCCTTTGGGAAGGCATGGGCTCGAACGTGGATGAAATGGATGCGGATCACCATGATCTGGTGTTGGCGGTGACGTCGCATGCACCGCACCTGATCGCTTATACAATGGTTGGTGTGGCAGATGATTTGCGCCGGGTGACCGATACCGAAGTGATCAAGTATTCGGCTGCCGGTTTCCGCGACTTTACCCGAATTGCAGCATCTGATCCGACCATGTGGCGCGACGTGTTTTTGACCAACAAGGATGCGACACTGGAAATACTGGGCCGCTTCACGGAAGAGCTGTTTGCGTTGCAACGTGCCATCAGGACAGGTGACGGCGAACATCTTTTCGACTATTTCTCTCGGACAAGGGCGATCCGGCGCGGCATTATCGATGCAGGACAAGACACGGATGCGCCGGATTTCGGGAGGGGGAAAGCCGGTTCATGAACACTGCCTGGGGGCATATTCTGATGACAGCCGCGGCGCTTTGGGCCGGCGGTTCGTGTGCATCGGCCCCCGAACAGTCGTTATACCCGGTTGCGCGTCCGGGGATTCCGCCCCAGAATATTGAATTGGCAACACTATCCAGCCGATCGGCCACACCGGTTGCCATTGCAAAAATCCGACCAGAGCAGCGCCCTGTATCGCCGCAAGCCCTGGCCGCAGCCGCGCGTCCGTCGGACCAACCTTTGCTGAGCCCCGACACATCGCTGATGCCGTATCTGCGCCCCAAATCACTGGAAGAATCTGTTCTTTTCAAAAAACGTAAACTTCGCAAAGGCTCTGTTTGCGGTGACATCGCCATTCAGGGCAAAACTGTTGGCCGGGTCAGCAGCAAGACCCAAGCCTGTGGGATCAAGGACGCCGTACAGATCACCTCGGTTTCGGGTGTGACGCTCAGCCGGCCGGCGACGATGGATTGCGGCACGGCACTTGCGCTGAACCAATGGGTCGACAAATCGGTCAAGCCGACGTTCAAACGGCGTGGCCCTGTGGTCCAATTGCAAGTGGCCGCCCATTACGTCTGTCGTACAAGAAACAACCGCAAAGGCGCCAAGATATCCGAGCATGGCAAGGGCCGGGCGATTGATATCTCGGGCTTTGTCATGGCAGATGGAGAGGTGGTCACAGTGCTTGATGGCTGGCGCAAGAACCCCTCGCGCAAACAGCTTATGAAAGTTTGGCGCGGTGCGTGCGGGCCTTTTGGAACCGTGCTGGGGCCGAACTCGGATCGGTATCACCGCAACCATTTCCATCTGGACACGGCCCGATATCGCAGCGGGTCCTACTGCCGCTAACGCAGAATAAGGCGCGGCGCAGGGCCCAACGGCAGCGGCCCAAGGGCGACAAACCCATCGCGGAAATTCAATTGCAGATCCAGGGCGTTTGGATTGCCGCCCAGACCTGCCAGAAAGTTCAGCGCACGGGTCACCGGATCAACGGCCTGATCGGGCAGCGCCCCTGCGGCATTGGCCATTGCGATCATATCGCGCCAGTTCTCGGCCTTGAGCGCAATTTCTCCGGTCGGTATTCCCTGAGCATCAACGCTCAGCTCTCCGGCAGCGAACAACCGCAACTCGCCCCATTTGATTTCGGCCAGCCGAAGGTCGATTGCAACCGGCTGCGGACGGCTGATTTCCAGCGCGGTTCGATCCCAGGGTTTGTCAAAACTGACCATCATATCCAGTTCAAGTGTTTCAAAGGCTTGCGGCAGCGTGGTTGCAGAGTTCATCAGGTCGCGCAGATCCGCGCCAGGCGTGAACTCTTGAACCCCGGCAGCGATAGCATAAGCTTCGGGAATGTCCGATTGTTCCATGAACACGTTGAGCGTGTCGCCCGCAGCCAGCGCGATATCATCTTGTGCAACAATCCAGGGCCCTGCGGTCAGGGACATTCTTTCCAGCATCAGCGCAACACCGGGTTGCAATTGTAATTCAGCCTGAAGGTTGTCGGCGCGGATGGTGGCTGTCTGGTCGAAATAGGACAGGCGCTGGGGCGTGTCAGCAAAGCGCAAGACCTGCCGCCCAGGCCAGATCGCCGGGCTTTTGAATTCGATCCAGTCCGCGCTCCACGCTGTGCCGTTCACCGGATCGGCAAGAGCGGGATTGTTCAGTCTTGTTATGTGATGTGTCGGATATCCGGCTGTTTCCACATCGGAAAAATCTGCTTGCCAGCCCAGTTCCTGCTGCTGGTCGAACCAGCCTGTGATGGCGCTGCGCAACCCATAGCCTGCGATGACCCAGTATGCGCTCCATGCGACGGCAATAAAAACGATCACTCGTATCAGACGGCGCATCAGCATTGGCCCTTTTTCCTGCTTTGATTTTGATGTTTATAGGCCAAAACAGGCTAGGACCAGTGCAATGACAATGTGGGTTTTCGGATATGGATCGCTGTTGTGGAATCCGGGATTTCCCGTGGCCCGCAGCGAACGCGCGACCTTGCACGGGTATGCCCGATCATTCTGCATGAGCTCGATCCATCATCGCGGAACCGAAGAAAAACCGGGGCTTGTGCTGGCGCTGGATGAGCAAACCCAGACAAATTGCAAGGGTCTGGCGCTCGCGGTTGCAAAGGGCCATGAAGAGCAGACCCTGCAAGAATTGCGTGAACGTGAACTTATCTCGTCGGCATATCTGGAACGCATGCTGGATGTACATTTGGACACCGGTGAAATCGTCAATGCGGTGACTTATGTGATCGATGCGGATCATGTGCAATATTGCGGCGGCATGCCGCTGGAAGAACAAGCCCAGATTATCGCCAACGCAGTTGGCGGGCGGGGGCCGAATACCGAATACCTGTACAACACGGCACAACATCTGGCCGAGATCGGGCTGCGCGACCCTGATCTTGAGTGGTTGTCGCAACGGGTCAGACGCATCACAGCATAAACCCTTGGCGTCGCCATCGGAATTTCGCTAGTTTCACACCAGAGCAGACAGAACCAGGAACCACGCGCATGGCGCAGGCACAGCAGGGCGCGAGACCGCATTTCTCGCAACCGATCCGTCAGATCGTATTGATGCTGGTCGCAATCGGGCTGTCGGGTCTGGGAATATTTCTGGCGTTGCCCTATGTCCTGCCGGTTTTCTTTGCCAACCCATATTTGAACGGGTTCATCCTGCTGGTTTTTGCGATCGGTGTGATTGCCTGTTTTTATCAGGTGGCCCAGCTGATCGGATCAGTGCGCTGGATCGAAGCCTTCGTTGGCGGTGTGGTGCGCGAAGACGCCCGAACGCCGCAATTGCTGGCCCCCCTTGCATCTTTGCTGCGTGACAGGGGTGCGCGTTCGCAGATCAGCTCGACATCGACCCGCTCTATCCTTGATTCCGTTGCCGAACGGGTCGAGGAAGAACGCGAAATCACGCGGTATATAACCAATGTTCTGATCTATTTGGGTCTGCTGGGAACATTCTTTGGTCTTGCTACGACAGTGCCCGCTATTGTTGACACGATCCGCAGCCTTAACCCGCAGGAAGGAGAAGAGGGGCTGACGGTTTTCAATCGACTGATGACCGGGCTGGAAGCACAATTGCAAGGCATGGGCGTTGCTTTTGGATCATCTTTGCTGGGTTTGGCAGGATCGTTGATCGTGGGCCTGCTGGAGGTTTTTGCAGGTCACGGCCAGAACCGATTTTATCGAGAACTTGAAGAATGGTTGTCGGGGATTACCCGCGTCGGGTTCGCCTCGGCCGAGGATGGCGGTGCCGAAATCGCGGTCCTGACGCCGGTTCTGGATGCAATGTCGGAACAGATGGATGCATTGCAGGATTTGTTTTCCGCGCAAGAGGCAGATCGGGCCGCCGTTTCGGCAAAACTGGGCCAATTGATCGACGCAATTGGCGACATGAACCAGCGTCAGGCAGACACAGAAGGCGTGACCGCCGCACTAGACCGGGTCGCGCTGGGGCAGGATGCGTTGCTGGATCACATGCGCGAATACGGCGCAGGCGAAGGCATTGATGCGGAAAGCCGCATGCGCCTGCGCTCGATGGATGTTCAGTTGCTGCGCATTCTTGAAGAGATTTCAGCGGGTCGGCAGGACAGCATGAACGAATTCCGCAAGGATATCGAGTTGCTGATCAAAGCGCTCACCCTCCCACGCGGCGCGGTACGAACGACGCCGGAAGGGGAATAGACGATGGCACTGTCCCGTCGCACAGGTCAGCGATTCCAAAGCTCGGTCTGGCCCGGCTTCGTGGACGCGATGACAGGTCTGTTGATGGTGCTGACATTTGTGCTGACCATTTTCATGGTGGTGCAGTTTGTGCTGCGCGAAACCATTTCCGGGCAAGAGGATGAGCTAACAGCCCTGTCTGACGAGGTTGCCGCGCTCGCCGGTGCGCTGGGTCTGGAAGAACGGGAAAACAGCCGTCTGCAAGCCCGTCTGGGGGCACTGAACGCCACGCTGACGCAGGCCGAGGATGACCTGTCGCAGGCCCGGACGCAGATAACCGATTTCGAAGCGCAGGTTGCAGCCTTGTTGGCCGATCAGGATCGCGCCCGCGGTGATATCGCCGCGCTCGAGGCACAGCGCGCTGACCTTCTGAGTGAACAGGACGCGTTGAATCTGGCCTTGGCGCAAAGCCGTGAGGAAATAGACTCACAGGCCGAAGCCGCGCGTCTGGCCGCCGCACGACGCGAAGCCCTGGAAGCACTTGTGGCGGATCTTGAGCAGACGGGCGAGGCGCGCGCTGCGCAAATCGCGGACTTGGAACAGCAATTGAGCGATGAGGAAACCGCGCGCCTGCTTGAGGCGACCGCGGCGGAAACCCTCAGAAACCGTTTGCAGAATGCGGACGCTGAATTGACAGCGATGACTTTGGCGCTTGAGGCGCAGCGGCAAGAGGCGGAAGATACGCTGACACTGCTGGCGGCCGCACAGGCCGCAAGGGCCGAGCTTGAACGGCAGCTGGGTGACATCAATGCCGAAGAGCTACGGGCGCAGCTGCAAGCCGCACTTGAGGCGCAGACCCAGGCCAGGGACGATGCCGATACCCAACGCACGCTTGCCGATGAACGCGCGGCATTGCTGGCTTTGGCGCGTTCGGCGCTGTCCGATGAACAGGACATCTCTGCCGAGGCGCAACGCGAGGCCGAGTTGTTGAACCAGCAGATTGGCGCCCTGCGCGGCCAATTGGGGTCCTTGCAAGCGCTGCTTGACGATTACGAGGATCGCAACGCGGTTGCGGAAATCCAGATACAGACCTTGGGTCAGGACCTGAACGCCGCGTTGGCGCGCGCAGCATCCGAAGAACGCCGCCGTCGATTGCTGGAAGAAGCTGAACGCCAGAGGCTGGAGGCCGAGGCCGAAGCGCTGGCGGGGCAAAATCAGGAACTGACAGCCCAGGCTGAAGACCTACAGCGATACCGGTCAGAGTTTTTTGGCAGGTTGCGCGATGTGTTGGGCGATCAGGAAGGTGTCCGGATTGAAGGCGACCGTTTTGTATTTTCTTCCGAGGTGCTGTTTGACACTGGGTCGGCTGTTCTGTCCACCGAAGGTCGTCAGGAGGTTGCTAAAGTTGCGAATATTTTGCGAACCGTCGCTGCCGAGATTCCGCCCGGTTTGAACTGGGTGATCAGGGTGGATGGCCATACGGACAATGTGCCACTGGGCGGAGCCGGCCGATACAGGGACAACTGGGAACTAAGCCAGGGCCGCGCGTTGTCGGTTGTACGTTACCTGGTAGATGCCTTGGACATCCCGCCGAGCCGGCTAGCCGCCAACGGATTTGGCGAATTCCAGCCGGTCAATCCTGATGACACACCCGAAGCACGCGCACAAAATCGCCGGATCGAGTTGAAGTTGACGGAACGCTAGAGGTTAGCGGGCAGGATGCTCGGGTCTGTTACCGGCGAAAGCGGAAACTCTGATCCGGCGTTCCGGCAAAACAGCGCGGGATCACTGGATATTGCTCCGTCAGGAAATAGGCGTATGTCCCAGACGGATACTCGGGTGAAACCGTAAAGGACCCGTTGCACTGATCCAGGTTTCCCAGCCCCGAGACATATTCGTAATCCTCAACAAATGTGCCGTCATAGGGGCCTGTTGGTTGAGTGCCACCGGGGCGATTTCCCGGCTTCAGCCGGAAAGACGGTGTCATCGTCGTTACTGTGCCATCGACTACGCCGGTCACGGCGTAAATTGGGAACCCGTCGGCGGCGTATCCGATAAGCGGCGAATGTTTGTCCGGCGACCAGTTCAGCAATTCGATCAACCCGGTTGGTATCCCGTGATAGTGGTATTTTCCATTTGGCTGCACATGCGCAAAATTGGCGTCAAGCCCCAGCGTGATTGCGCCACCCAACGCATTGTAAGACCAGCCCGACAGCGGATCACCGTGCCAGTATTCCGCGGCAAGCGGATCGAACACCACTCCGTTCAACGATACGCCAAAATCCCAGCCCGTACTCAGCGGGGTTACCCCTGAGTTGGCCTTGGGATCTGCCGGGATCGACAGATTGACACGCTGGGTTGAAATCTTGTGTGGATTGCCCCGGTTCGGAAACTGCCCGACAAGATGATCTGGAATACCATTTCCGGACAAGCGTCTTGTGACGTTGTTTTGATCGATTTCGGATCGGCTTGGTCCGGGGTTAACCGTGGCGGGTACAAGTTGGAGTGGCCGCGTCTGCGTTTCATCATGATAGCGCAGCCTTTGCTGTGCGCTCGCCGCGATGGCACATATCGAGATTGCGCATGCAATGCTCCAGATGATCGGACGTCTCGCTTTCATTGTCGGACTCTCCTGCTGGTTGGGTATTGAGGTTGAACGCAGCTGAACACAATTTCCGTCGAACCAACCGTCTAAAAAGACATGTTTTGCAATCACACAGTATCTGATGGCACCAAAAAACGCCCGGCAATTGAATTGCCGGGCGTTGAAGTGTCAGTAAATCAGGTCAGTCCGCCGTCAGAAGCGGTGGTTTGTCGCCTGGAATGCGCCTTTGGTCAGGGCCCAGAATCTCCAGGTTCAACTCACCTTTCTTAATGGAAACGCGCACGACACCGCCTTTGGCGAGTTTGCCGAACAGCAGCTCTTCGGCCAAGGGCTTTTTGATGTGTTCCTGGATAACCCGACCCAGTGGGCGGGCCCCCATTTTGTCATCATACCCTTTGTCGGCCAGCCATGCCGCAGCCTTGGGTGTCAGATCGATGGTCACGCCACGATCCAGCAATTGCGCCTCAAGCTGAAGGACGAATTTTTCGACCACTTGCAGAATGACCTCTTTCGGCAACGGCGCAAAAGAGATCACTGCATCCAGACGGTTGCGGAATTCCGGTGTGAATGTTCGTTCGATCGCAGCGGTGTCTTCACCTTCGCGACGGTCGCGGCCAAATCCGATGGCGGCCTTGGCCTGTTCCTTTGCGCCTGCATTCGACGTCATGATCAACACGACATTGCGGAAGTTCACCGTGCGACCGTTGTGGTCCGTCAACTCACCATGATCCATGACCTGCAACAGAATGTTGAACACGTCCGGATGCGCTTTTTCGATCTCGTCCAGCAGCAACACGCAATGAGGGTGTTGATCGACGCCATCGGTCAGCAAGCCACCCTGATCAAACCCGACATATCCCGGCGGTGCGCCGATCAGACGACTGACAGCGTGTTTCTCCATGTATTCCGACATATCAAAGCGCAGCAGCTCAACACCCAGATTGTCGGCCAGCTGTTTGGCAACCTCGGTTTTACCAACACCGGTGGGTCCGGCGAACAGGTAATTGCCGATGGGCTTTTCGGGTTCGCGCAAACCGGCACGAGCCAGCTTGATGGCGCTGGACAGCGCTTCAATCGCGAGATCCTGGCCGAACACCACCCGTTTCAGCGAGGCCTCAAGATCCTTCAGAACAGCCGCGTCATCCTTGGTGACGTTTTTGGGCGGGATACGTGCGATCTTGGCGACCACAGCCTCAATCTCTTTGACGCCGATGGTCTTGCGGCGTTTGCTTTCCGCCACCAGATGCTGCGCCGCGCCAGCCTCGTCAATGACGTCAATCGCCTTGTCCGGCAGCTTGCGGTCATTGATATAGCGCGCTGACAGTTCCACGGCGGTCTTGATTGCATCTGCGGTGTACTTGATCTCGTGATGTGCTTCGAAATAGGGTTTCAGGCCCCGCAGAATCTTCACACTGTCCTCGACCGAAGGCTCATTCACGTCGATCTTCTGGAACCGGCGCGACAGGGCGCGATCCTTTTCAAAGTGCTGACGGAATTCCTTGTAAGTCGTTGAGCCCATGGTCCGCAATTTACCGCCCTGCAAGGCCGGTTTCAGCAGGTTCGACGCGTCCATAGCGCCGCCCGAGGTCGCCCCGGCGCCGATGACCGTATGGATTTCGTCGATAAACAGCACCGCGTCGGGATGGTCTTCCAATTCGGTCACAACGGCCTTCAGACGTTCTTCGAAATCGCCGCGATACCGTGTACCGGCCAACAGCGCGCCCATATCCAGAGAATAGATGGTGGTGCTGGCAAGAACATCAGGTGCCTCACCCGCAACGATCTTGTGGGCCAGACCTTCGGCAATCGCAGTTTTGCCAACACCGGGATCGCCCACCAGCAGTGGGTTGTTTTTGCGCCGGCGGCACAGAACCTGAATACACCGCTCAACTTCGTCCGCGCGGCCGATCAGGGGATCGACGTCGCCTGCACGCGACTTGGCGTTCAGATCGACGCAGTATTTGCCCAGTGCGCTTTCTTTCTTTTCTGCTTCGCCAGAACCGGATTGAACCTCTTCTTCGACCTGATCCGCGCCCGATACGGACCGGTTTTCGCCATAGGCCGGGTCCTTGGCAACGCCATGCGCGATAAAATTGACCGCGTCATATCGGGTCATGTCCTGTTCCTGCAGAAAATAAGCGGCATTGCTTTCGCGTTCTGCAAAGATGGCGACAAGTACGTTGGCGCCGGTCACTTCGGTCCGGCCCGAGCTTTGAACGTGGATCGCTGCGCGTTGAATCACGCGTTGGAACGCAGCCGTTGGCACCGCTTCGGACCCGTCGATGTCCGTGACAAGATTTGACAGGTCTTCATCAATGAACTCGACCAGCGTGTTGCGCAATTCGTCCAGATCAACGCTGCACGCTTTCATCACCCGGATCGCATCGGGTTCTTCCAGCAGAGCCAGCAGCAAATGTTCCAGCGTTGCAAATTCATGCCGCCGCTCATTCGCAGCCGCCAGGGCCGCGTGAATGGCTTGTTCCAGTGTGCTCGAGAATGAAGGCACGCGGGTGCTCCTCTGTCTTGGGTCGGAAGGGGCAGGCTGCGGCCGGATCCCCATCCCAACCATGTCCTCATACTATTAGAGTTTGGTTGATCGTGGCCCGGCTTCAAGGGTTTTCTTTCACTTGACAGTCACATTTGTTGTGACCGTGGCTGCCAGGAGCGAGAAATATGCACTAGAAGCGGTCTTTTCTACCCCTGATTTCGGCAAAAACGGCCACCGGGTCTGCTTGTTCCATATCCAAATGAGCCAGAATCGCCGCATTGTCCGCCCGCAGGAACGGATTTGTCTCTTTCTCCAGGCCCAGATTTGACGGAACCGTTGCTTCGCCGGCAGCGCGGGCGCGGTCAATTTCCGCGGCTCTGCGACGCAAGGCCGCGTTCTCGGGGTCGACCGTCAGGGCAAATCTGGCGTTGGATTGAGTGTATTCGTGCCCGGAACAGACGACAGTGTCGTCGGGCAGGGCCGCCAGTTTGCACATCGAGGTCCACATTTGTTCGGGCGTGCCTTCGAACAGGCGACCGCATCCAAGCGCCATCAGGCTGTCAGCGGTGAATACTGCGGCGCTGTCGGGCATGTAAAATGCGACATGCCCAACAGTGTGACCGGAAACGTCCAGTACCTGCACCGGTTCGCCCGCGATATCGAAACTGTCACCATCCGACACCTGCACGTCCAGGGGCGGCAACCGATGCGCATCTGCCGCAGCGCCGATCACCGTGGCCGGATGACGGTCCAGAACATCTGCAAGGCCATCGACGTGATCCCAATGGTGATGCGTGATCAGAATGTGGCTCAGATCCCAGCCGCGCGCACTCAACTCATTTAGAATGGGTGCCGCTTCGGGTGCGTCTACCAGAGCCGTTTGGCCGCTGACAGCATCATGAGCAAGAAACGCATAGTTGTCGCTGAGACAAGGAACTGTGACGATCTCAAGAGGCATGGCCTTTTGCCCTTTCGTTGCTAGACTGCGCACAGCTAAGCCGATTGACCGGGTGTCCGCAATGCATCTTGATGTGCAGGATCTGAGGAATTTTTACTACCGCAGCACCCTTGGCCGCGCGGCGCAGGCTGCCATTCGCAGCAGGCTTATGGACCTGTGGCCAGAAGCCAAAGGCCAGACCGTCGCGGGATTCGGGTTCGCGGTGCCTTTGCTGCGGCCGTACCTGAAAGATGCAAGACGTGTCATTGGCCTGATGCCCGGACCGCAAGGCGTTATGCCCTGGCCAGCTGCAATGCCCAATGTCTCTGTCCTGACGGAAGAGACCATGTGGCCGATCGAAACCGGCCATGTCGACAAGCTGGTGGTCATGCATGGGCTGGAAACCTCAGAACGTCCTAGCCAGCTGTTGGATGAGTGCTGGCGCGTGTTGGGCCCCGGAGGGCGGGCCTTGTTCATCGTGCCCAACCGGTCGGGTTTGTGGTCGCGATCGGATAGAACGCCGTTTGGTTTTGGGCGCCCCTATTCTGCGACACAGCTGGAAAACCAGCTGATGCAGCATCATTTCATGCGGGAAAACCACTGTTCGGCGCTGTATTTGCCGCCGTCCTTCCGAAAATTCTGGCTCAAGTCGGGCAATCTGATCGAAAAAACCGGACAACGTCTGCCAACAATAATGGCCGGCGGTGTTTTGATGGTCGAGGTAACGAAACATATTCGCCCGCCAAGTGGCAGCGTCACCAAAGACACGGAACGCCGCCCGATAAAGGCGCTGGACGGTCTGCTGAAACCGGCCTGAAATCGCAGGCATGCTGCACTGTGTCCAAACCCGGAAAACGAGGGAAATCGGCCACAGGAATCGCAAAAACCTACAGTTCGGTAACATTTTTCTCGCTCTTCGGTTCAACAAAAGGGTCGCACCTTATTTAACCGTTTGAAATTAAAAGTTTTGTGGATAACAGCTTCACCATGATAACGTATTGCTAGGATGGTTCGGCTCTGCTAGACCCCCGGTGATTTTGATCCCCGCCCTTCAAGGACGGGGTTTCTTCACGCCCCCGGGGTAGCTGCCGCAACGCGAATTCGGGGCCTCAAGTATCGGAAGGGTGGACGTGTCCGAACCAGCTTCGATTTCCACAGGCATTGCCGAACGCTATGCCACTGCGATTTTCGAAATCGCCAAAGAGAATAAAGACCTTGCAGGTCTGGAAACCGGCATCAATGATTTGGCAGCAGCTTTGGGCGAAAGCGCCGATTTGCGCGACCTGATTGCATCGCCGTTGATTTCCCGCGCAGAGCAGGAAGGTGCGATCACTGCAATCGCTGGCAAGATGGGGTTGAACCCCATCCTACAGAACACGCTGGGCCTGATGGCACAAAAGCGCCGCCTGTTTGTGGTGCCCCAGCTGGTACAGGTTCTGCGCGACATGCTGGCCGAAGAGCGTGGCGAAGTGACCGCCGACGTTGCCTCGGCCAAGGCGCTAACCAAGACGCAACTGGAAAAACTGTCCAAAACGCTGTCAGAGCGCGTGGGCAAAACCGTGACAATCAATGCGACCGTTGATGAAAGCCTCATCGGCGGTCTTGTCGTTAAAGTGGGCTCGAAAATGATCGACAGCTCGATCCGTTCGAAGCTGAACTCCCTACAGAATGCAATGAAAGAGGTCGGATAAATGGGAATCCAAGCTGCAGAGATTTCTGCAATCCTGAAGGACCAGATCAAGAATTTTGGTCAGGAAGCGGAAGTGGCCGAAATCGGCCGCGTGCTGAGCGTCGGTGACGGGATTGCCCGTGTATACGGCCTGGACAACGTGCAAGCCGGTGAAATGGTCGAATTCCCCGGCGGCATCATGGGCATGGCGCTGAACCTGGAAAGCGACAACGTCGGTGTCGTTATCTTCGGGTCTGACCGTGACATCAAAGAAGGGGACACCGTCAAGCGCACCAACTCGATCGTGGACGTTCCGATTGGGGATGAGCTGCTGGGCCGTGTTGTTGACGGTCTGGGCAACCCGCTGGACGGCAAAGGCCCGATCAATGCAACCAAGCGTGGCGTTGCAGACGTCAAAGCCCCCGGCATCATCCCGCGTAAATCGGTGCACGAGCCGATGGCAACCGGCCTGAAATCTGTTGATGCGATGATCCCGATTGGCCGTGGTCAGCGGGAACTGATCATTGGCGACCGTCAGACCGGTAAAACCGCTGTGGCTCTGGACACCATCCTGAACCAGAAGGTTTACAACGAAGCCGCAGGCGACGACGAGTCCAAGAAACTGTACTGTATCTACGTGGCGGTTGGTCAGAAGCGTTCGACCGTTGCGCAGCTGGTGAAGAAACTGGAAGAGTCCGGCGCGATTGAATACTCGATCGTTGTGGCCGCAACCGCGTCCGACCCGGCGCCGATGCAGTTCCTGGCACCTTACTCGGCGACCGCGATGGCAGAATACTTCCGTGACAATGGCCGCCACGCGCTGATCATCTATGATGACCTTTCGAAACAGGCTGTTTCGTATCGTCAGATGTCCTTGCTGCTGCGCCGTCCGCCGGGCCGTGAAGCTTATCCGGGTGACGTTTTTTACCTCCACTCGCGTCTGTTGGAGCGTTCGGCGAAGCTGAACGAAGATTTCGGTGCAGGTTCGCTGACCGCTCTGCCGGTTATTGAAACGCAGGGTGGTGACGTTTCGGCGTTTATTCCAACCAACGTGATCTCGATCACCGACGGTCAGATCTTCCTGGAAACGGAACTGTTTTACCAGGGTATCCGTCCTGCTGTGAACACCGGTCTGTCGGTTTCGCGTGTGGGCTCGTCGGCCCAGACCGATGCGATGAAGTCGGTGGCTGGTCCGGTCAAACTGGAACTGGCGCAGTACCGCGAAATGGCGGCCTTTGCGCAGTTTGGTTCAGACCTCGACGCCGCAACTCAGCAGCTGCTGAACCGTGGCGCACGTCTGACCGAACTGATGAAACAGCCGCAGTATTCGCCGCTGACCAATGCGGAAATCGTCTGCGTCATCTTCGCGGGTACCAACGGTTACCTCGACAATATCGACGTATCGGACGTTGGCCGCTATGAGGCCGGTCTGCTGGCGCATCTGCGCGGTAAGCACGCTGACCTGCTGAAGTGGATCACCGACGAAGATCCGAAGGTCAAAGGCGACGCGTCCGACAAGATCAAGGCAGCGATCGACGAATACGCCGCGACCTTCGCGTAACGGGGGGTTCTGATGCCTAGTCTGAAGGACCTTAAAAACAGGATCGAGTCGGTCAAATCGACCCGCAAGATCACCAAGGCCATGCAGATGGTCGCGGCCGCAAAACTGCGCCGCGCCCAGGAATCTGCCGAAGCCTCGCGCCCTTATGCTGAACGGTTCAATGCCGTGATGGCGGGGTTGGCGGCGTCGGTCGGGGGCAGTGACAGCGCCCCCAAGCTGCTCCGCGGTACGGGCAGTGATGATGTCCATCTGCTGGTTGTCATGACAGCTGAGCGCGGGCTGTGTGGTGGCTTTAATGCGAACATCGCCAAGCTGGCCCGTGCAAAAGCCGAAGAGCTGCGCGGCGCCGGCAAGACGGTCAAGGTTTTGACCGTTGGCAAGAAAGGCCGCGACGCGCTCAAACGCGACTTTGCCGATCTGTTCGTTGGACATATCGACCTGAGCGAGGTCAAGCGCATTGGCTACATCAACGCGCAAGACGTCGCAAAGGACATTCTGTCCCGCTTTGACGCGGCTGAGTTCGACGTGGCCACGATCTTCTATTCGAAGTTCGTCAACGTCGTGACCCAGATCCCCACGGCACAGCAAGTCATTCCCGCCTCGTTCGAGGATGACGCGGCCGGTGACGACAGCGGTGCCGTGTTTGATTACGAGCCCAGCGAAGAGGCCATTCTGGCCGATCTGCTGCCCAAGGGGGTTGCAACCGCGATCTTCTCGGCGCTGCTCGAAAACGGAGCGTCTGAACAAGGTGCACGGATGTCCGCAATGGACAACGCGACACGCAACGCGGGTGAGATGATCGACAAGCTGACGATCCAGTTCAACCGCTCGCGTCAGGCCGTAATCACCAACGAGCTGATTGAAATTATTTCCGGCGCCGAAGCGCTGTAGAGACATACCGGAGACGAAACATGGCGAATGCAAAAGGCAAAGTCACACAGATCATCGGGGCCGTCGTCGACGTGCACTTCGAAGATCAGCTGCCTGAAATTCTGAACGCGCTGGAAACTGAAAACAACGGCAAACGCCTGGTGTTGGAAGTTGCCCAGCACCTGGGTGAAAACACCGTCCGTACTATCGCGATGGATGCAACCGAAGGTCTGGTCCGTGGCGAGGAAGTCACCGATACCGGCGGCCCGATCTCGGTTCCGGTGGGCGACGCGACGCTGGGCCGTATCCTTAACGTTGTCGGTGAACCCATCGACGAAAAAGGCCCGGTTGAAGCAAGCGAAACCCGTGGTATCCACCAGCCCGCGCCCGCGTTCGACGAACAGTCGACCGAGAGCGAAGTTCTGGTGACCGGCATCAAGGTTGTGGACCTGCTGGCCCCCTACGCCAAGGGCGGTAAGATTGGCCTCTTCGGCGGTGCCGGCGTTGGCAAAACCGTTCTGATCATGGAATTGATCAACAACATCGCAAAAGTGCACTCGGGCTACTCGGTGTTTGCAGGTGTTGGCGAACGGACCCGTGAAGGCAACGACCTGTACTGGGAAATGATCGAATCAAACGTGATCAAGCCGGACAACCTTTCGGAATCGCAGGTGGCCCTGGTGTACGGTCAGATGAACGAACCTCCGGGTGCACGTGCTCGTGTTGCTCTGACCGGTCTGACGTTGGCCGAGCAGTTCCGCGACCAGTCCGGGACCGACGTTCTGTTCTTTGTCGACAACATCTTCCGCTTTACACAGGCGGGCTCCGAGGTTTCGGCTCTGCTGGGTCGTATTCCTTCGGCGGTGGGCTATCAGCCGACACTGGCGACCGACATGGGCGCTCTGCAAGAACGCATCACCTCGACCAAGTCAGGCTCAATCACCTCGGTACAGGCCATTTATGTTCCTGCGGACGACCTGACCGACCCTGCGCCCGCAACCTCGTTTGCGCACCTGGACGCAACCACCGTTCTGAACCGTGCGATCTCGGAAAAAGGTATCTACCCGGCTGTTGACCCGCTCGACTCGTCATCGCGCCTGCTGGATCCAGCCATCGTTGGAGAAGAGCACTACGGCGTTGCGACCGATGTTCAGCAGATCCTTCAGCGGTACAAGTCGTTGCAGGACATCATTGCGATCCTCGGCATGGACGAACTGTCGGAAGAAGACAAACTGACGGTGGCCCGCGCCCGTAAGATCGAACGCTTCTTGTCGCAGCCGTTCGACGTGGCCGAGGTTTTCACCGGTTCGCCGGGCGTTCAGGTTCCTTTGGACGTGACCATCGCATCGTTCAAAGCTGTTGTGGCCGGCGAATACGATCACCTGCCCGAAGCGGCCTTCCTGATGGTTGGCGGCATCGACGAAGTGATCGCCAAAGCGGAGAAGATGGCCGCAGAAGCCGCCTAAGGAGTATCCCTGATGGCAAACACAATGCAATTCGACCTCGTCAGCCCCGAGCGAAGCCTTGCTTCGCTTGAGGCCAGCGCGGTCCAGATTCCTGGCGCGGACGGGGACATGACGGCGATGCCAGACCATGCCCCCACCATCACCACTCTGCGTCCCGGTCTGCTAAAGGTCGAGGCACCCGAAGGATCCAGCGAATACCTGGTCACCGGCGGGTTTGCCCAAATCAACGGCGACAGCCTGTCGGTTCTGGCTGAAAAGGCCATTCCGGTTGCCGAGGTGACCCGATCGCATCTGGATGACCTGATCTCCGAGGCCCGCGCCTCGCATGAGGCAGCCAAGGCCAGTGACGACCAGACCATCGTCGACGATGCCGCCAAACTGCTGTCTGATATGGAAGCCCTTGGAACCCATATGAGCCTGTAGCGGGCATCACAGCTGATTTTTTGAGCGGCCCCGCACATGCGGGGCCGTTTTTTTGTCGTGCTTTTGCCGAAAAGCGGGGATAACTTTCGGGAATTCAAGAATAATGATGACAGAATGAAAAAATTCCTTACCCATCCCATTGGCATCGATCAGGGCGAAGAGGTGCTGTTTTCCGAGTTCGCCGAGGGAGGCGATATGTGGACGGGCGAGGGGGCCCGTGAAAGGCGGGCGCCGATACGTTTTCCCGAGCCGTTTCGGTCATCCCCGGTTGTGCAGATCGGTGTATCCTTGTGGGATGTGGATACATCCTCGGCGCTGCGGGCCGAGGTCAAGGCAGAAGATATCACACCGGATGGTTTCACGGCAGTTTTTCGCACCTGGTCCGACACCCGCATCGCCCGCATCCGGGTGGCTTGGACTGCGATTGGCGAAGTCTCTCATACGGATGACTGGGATATTTCGTAACAGAACCTTGTTCTGCGCCCAAAAGGCACAAGTTGCCGACGCCAATTCTGTGGTTACAGCGTAAACGGTCTGAGATGTGTGATGTGCGACGGCAAATCGAACTTACGGTGACGGCGTCGTAGAATTTTGCCTGATTGCGTCATCTCCGGGTTCATGAAGGTGTCGCTGGTTCTTGGCCATACACATTGACGGGTGTGCGATATGCAAGGCACGTCCTGAGCGTTCTGCTGATACGCTGAATACGTCCACAAAATTCAAACTTCCCATGCAACGTACGTCCGAAATTCAAATTACGTTCCAGTGTTTGAAATGCCCGAAGAAAATTGCGGAAACTGGTTGGGTATCTTATATCCGCACAGGCTCGTCTGAAACACGCCCGGGGTGTTGTGACTGGCTCAATTGGTTGCAAGCAAACCGGCGCCGGGGTCTTATTCGTTCCGCGGCTCGATCATATCCACACGTGTCGCGTGTCGGCCGCCCTCAAACTCGGCCTCGAGAAACGCATCAACGATATCCAGCGCCTGTCCCTCACCGATAACGCGTGCCCCGAATGACAGCATGTTGGCGTTGTTGTGCTGACGTATCATGCGGGCCGAGAACGTATCCGAACACACGCCGCACCGAATGCCCGGCACTTTGTTGGCCGCCATCATGATGCCTTGTCCTGTGCCGCACAGAATGATGCCAAGATGGCAGTCGCCCGAGGCCACAGCCTGCGCCGCAGCTTTGCCGTGTGTCGGGTAATGAGTGCTTTCGGCAGTTGTCGGTCCGATGTCGACAACCTCCCAGCCTTTGTTTTGAATGTGGTCCCGAACCGCCAGTCGCAGATCAATGGCGGCGTGGTCACTGGAAAGAACGATGCGTCTGGGTGCGGTCACGGAAGCGTCCTGTTGTAACTGTGTGGAAAAGACTGATCCGACCGTATCGTCCAGGGGTCGGCTTAGTCCATGTGGTACATCGACTCGTAGATCGGTGTCAGTGTCTTGTCTTCGAACAGAGACGATACGCTGGTCCCATTCCAGATGTTCAGGATTGCCTGAGTAAAGATCGGCGCAGTCGGGACAACCCGGATGTTCTTGGCTTTGATGATTTCCTTGGTGGGCTGAATGCTATCGGTCAGAACCAGCGACTTCATCACTGAATTGGTGACACGTTCAACCGCTGGGCCGCTCATGACGCCGTGTGTGATGTACGAATGTACCTCTTTCGCCCCGTTGTCGATCAGAACTTGCGCGGCCTTGCACAGCGTTCCAGCCGTGTCGCAGATGTCATCGACGATCAGGCAGATCTTGTCTTTGACGTCACCGATGACTGTCATCTCGGCCACTTCCCCGGCTTTTTCGCGGCGTTTGTCGACAATCGACAGCGGGGCATTGATGCGCTTGGCCAGTTCGCGCGCGCGCGCCACGCCGCCCACATCAGGCGAGACAACCATGATTTCATCCAGATTGTCCTTGAACTGGGTTTTTACATCCAGCGCAAAGATCGGAGAGGCGTACAGGTTATCCACCGGAATATCAAAAAAGCCCTGAATCTGAGCGGCATGCAGATCCATGGTCAAAACCCGCTCGATCCCGGCGCCTGTCAGCATATTTGCAGCCAGTTTGGCGGTGATCGGCGTGCGGGCCTTGGTGCGGCGGTCCTGACGGGCATACCCGAAATAAGGGATCACTGCCGTGATCCTCTGTGCGGATGAGCGGCGCAATGCGTCGGCAATTATCAACAATTCCATGAGGTTATCATTGGCAGGGTTCGATGTTGG
The DNA here is from genome assembly GCA_039028255.1 of Pseudomonadota bacterium. GTDB lineage: Bacteria > Pseudomonadota > Alphaproteobacteria > Rhodobacterales > Rhodobacteraceae > Ruegeria. Next base: position 22,697 of record JBCCIK010000025.1, read on the forward strand.
CTGAATGATGAACATATCTTCGCCGCGGACGTTTTCGAACACTTCCACAAAGATTTCACCATCATTGAATCGTTCGACCCGCGCTTCGACCAATCCCTGATCGACGCCGCGATACAGGCTCATGCGGCGGGCAATGGTTTCTGCAAGCGGAAGATTGGCGTTCCCAGCAATAAGCTTGGGTTCGTTGAGTGTCGGCATCAGCTGAGGTCCCCGGGCAGCAATGGCAAATGTGACAGATTCGTGATGTTGACACCGCTTATCATGGCCTTACCGTCCCGCAAAGATGACGAAGCGGAGAAAGTTCACATGGCCCAAATTGACTACTATTTCGCGACACTGTCGCCCTACACTTACCTGGCGTCCGGCCGGCTGGAAGAGATTGCCGCAAAACACGGTGCAACGATCAAATACAAGCCGCTGGACATCATGACCTTGTTCAGCCGCACAGGGGGCACACCGCCAAAGGACCGGCATGCCTCGCGCGTCGAATATCGCGCGCAGGAGCTGGTACGACAGGCCAAAAAGTTGGGAATGGAATTCAATCTTCAACCGGCGCATTGGCCGACCAATATGGCGCCGTCATCCTATGCGGTGATTGCGGCTGTCCAGGATGGATCAGGCGATGTGGGCAAGCTTATCCAGTCTTTTTTGCGCGCCTGTTGGGCCGAAGAAAAGGACATTGCCCAGGATGACGTTATCCGGGACTGTCTGACGCAGGCCGGGTTCGATCCCGGGCTGGCGGACAGCGGTTTGCTGCTGGGGGCCGAAACTTACGCCGCCAACCTGGAAGAGGCGGTGGAGCGCGGCGTATTCGGTGCCCCGTTCTACATCACGGAAGACGATCAGCGGTTCTGGGGCCAGGACAGGCTGGATGACCTGGACAGGCATCTGACCGAGATGAAAGGCTGATCTGCGCCGCTTACAACAGGTCCAGAAACTGGTCGATTTGATCTTTGCGGATCGACCAGTCACAAACCAGACGACAGGTGAGCATTTCCTCATCATCAGCGCCGTCCAGATCGGCCCCCCAAAGATGATAGGCCGCCCCGGCCTCATGCAGGCGTTTGTGCCGAGTGCGGGAAAAGCTGGTGAAGATCATATTGGCCTGAGGTTCGTGCAGGAACGTGGCGCCCTTGGCGCGCAGACCATCGGCCAGATATGCACAATTCGCATTGGCCTGCCGCGCCAGGCTCAGCCATAAATCGTCTTGCAGATATGCCGCCATCTGCGCCGACAGATAGCGGTGTTTCGAGAACAGATGCGCACCGCGTTTGCGGCGCAACTCAAATTCCCAGGCTTTGGAAGCATCAAAGAATACAACGGCTTCAACCCCCATTAACCCGTTTTTGGTCCCACCAAAACTGACTGCGGCCACACCGGATTTCCATGTCATGTCTGCGGCGGAACAATTCAGCGCAACCAACGCGTTGCTGAACCGCGCGCCATCCAGATGCACAGGCAGATCATATGCCTTGGCAACCGCACACAGCGCCTGCAACTCGTCCAGCGAATATACCGAACCGCGCTCGGTCACCTGGGTGATCGACACCGGCCCACGCTGCGGTCCGTGAACGCCGCGTGTTTCTTCGCCTTCTATTGATCCCCGCAGAGCCTCGGGGGTCATTTTGTCGCCGCCCGGCACCAGCGTCAGCTTTGTACCGCTGTAAAACTCAGGCGCGTTGCATTCGTCTTCGTGGATATGAGCGACGGGGGAACAAAAAACCGTCTCCCACGGGTTTGACAGCGTCGCCAATGTCAGCGCGTTGGCAGCCGTGCCGGTGGCCACAAGATACACCGCTGCCTCGGGCGCTTCAAAGACCGTGCAGACATGGTCCCGCACCTCATCCATCAATGGATCTGCGCCATAGGCCATTTGATATCCCTGATTGGCCTCGACCAGCTTGGCCATAACTTGCGGATGAACCGGCCCGGAATTGTCAGAGGCGAAAAACATCAGGTTGGCTCCTCGATAATGTAATCTTCCCACTCTTCCAGTGGGGTCTCGAATTCAGATACCGTGCGTCTTTGAACCGAAATCCCGCGGGCGTGCACACTGTCCGGCGTACCAGATATCAACGGGTGCCATTCGTAAAGGGGCTTGCCTTCCCACAGCAGTCGGTAGGCGCAGGTCTGAGGCAACCAATAGGCATGCTGGTCAATATTATCGGGGGTCATTACTATACACTCAGGCACAAATTGATGCCGGATGTCATACTGAGTGCAGCGACAGTTTTCATCGTCCAGCAGGCGGCAGGCGACACATGTCAGCGCAACCTCGCCCGTATCCTCGTCTTCCAGCTTGTTCAGACAGCATTTGGCACAGCCGTCACACAGCGCCTCCCATTCGCGCTGATTCATCCCGGCAAGCGGTTTGCGTTCCCAGAATCTGTGCGCAAGACCCCTGCGATCAATTGGATCATCGCTCATAACGCCGCCAAAAGGGTGCGCGCCTGATCGCAATCTGCCGTCATCCGCGCAATCAGACCATTCAACCCGTCAAAGGTCAGTTCGGGGCGCAGATAGTCAACCAGACCAACAGACAAGGTTGCACCATACAAATCCCCCGAGAAATCGAATAGGTACGTTTCTATATTCGGCACATCGCCATCGAACATCGGCCGCACCCCGACCGAGGCGGCGCCCTGATAACTGCCCTTATGAGGCCCGTCCAAAACATCCACCAGCACTGCATACACACCGAATTTCGGAGGATGCAGTCCTTTTATCGACATATTTGCGGTTGGATAGCCCAGCTCACGGCCGCGTTGCTCGCCACCGATAACTTCGCCTTCGATCCGGTGCCAATGGCCCAGCATTGCGGCCGCGTCACGGGGGTTGCCAGCGCTCAGCGCGGACCGGATCGCGGTTGAAGACACCACATTTTCCGACCGCTCCATCAAGGGGGCTACAGTCACTCCGAACCCCATCTGTTTGCCAAATCGCACCATATCCTGCGCGGTACCGCTGCGCCCTTTCCCGAAACAGAAATCAGCCCCGACTACGATATGGGACAGACCCAGGCCGTCACAGATCACATTGCGCGCGAACTCGTCCGGCGTCAGACCGGCCAACGCGGCATTGAAAGGCAACTCATAGAGCTTTTCCACGCCCAGCTTTTCCAGACGATGCGCCCGGGCGTTGCCGCGCATCAGCCGGAATGGCGGTGCATCTGGTGCAAAATACTCGCGTGGATGTGGCTCGAACGTCAAAACACCCAGTGGCGCATCCGGCGCGGCCGTCCGGGCAAGCTCGATGACCGAGCGGTGGCCGACGTGAACACCGTCAAAATTCCCGATCGCCACGCTGGCGCCGCGATCTTCTGGCTCGATGAACTGGAAATCCCGGATGATGTGCATGAAGCCTGCCTAGCGGGACTGACGAGTGTGTTCAAGCACCTCAGTGAACCGGCCCGTGAACTATATGGCCTTCACATGTTGATTGCACAGCTTTGCCTTAAGACGTTGGCCCGGCGCCACTTGATCCGGGCCAGCAACCGAAGTCCGGGCAAGAGACCCTGTATCCACTTCGATGGGCATGGATCGACGCCTTCTCGCACCACTGCCGTCCCCATGTGCACGGATACAGGCTCAGTCGAATTTGCGTGACGGCGCCAGCACCATTGCTTCACCCACAAGAACTTTCTTGCCGTCAACTGCACAGTGGCAATCCAGTTTGACGCGGCGCTTTGCAAAATCGATGTCGGTGACCTTGACCTCGGCATAAACCATATCGCCAGGTCGTACCGGAGCCAGAAACTTCAGCGACTGTCCCATGTACACGGTGCCGTGACCGGGTAGTTGTTCACCGATCACAGCCGAGATCAGGCCAGCCGTCAGCATGCCGTGGGCAATACGTCCCTGAAAGATCGTGTCGCGGGCATAATCATCATCCAGATGAACCGGATTACGGTCCGTGGACACCTGGGCGAACATCTCGATGTCTTCGTCCGTCACCACTTTGCGCAAGTGTCGGCTCATCCCCATTTCGATGTCTTCGATACAGATCGTTCCGCGTGGCAGATTATCCAACATGTCGCCCTCATTTCAATCGAACAGGCAATAAAAGATTTTTTATGGCCTTATTTTGGCAACTTTATTACTTTGCGAGCGCAGAAAATCAAGTCTTTTCTCGCTATCTCAGACGGCCGATTGTGTAAGTCGGATTGATCTTTTCCCTTGCAATAAAATGATTTAGGGATTCGTGGTGCGGGTGATGCTCGGTTTTTGTTTCCTCAGCCGCCAGTCCGCCGGAGATAAACAGGGAATCAAGCCCTTCACCCATCCCGCCAAGTATGTCGGTATGTGGGCCATCGCCGATCACAAGAATATCTCCGTCGGGTATGTCCTGATCAAGCTCTTGCAATCTGCGACGCGCAAGATCGTAGATGGGCGGATGGGGCTTTCCAAAATACAGACTTTCGCCACCCATTTCTGTATACAGCCTGGCCAACGCGCCCGCGCACCACTCCCGCACCTCGCCGCGATCCACCACAATGTCCGGATTGGCACATAGCAGTTTCATATCCTTCTGTTTGGCATACAGAAAGTCCGGCCGGTTGACTGCCGGGTCAGCCATCGGATCAAACGGGCCGCAACACACGATCCCTTCGGCTTCGTCCAGCGGTACCCGGTCGATATGGATCGGGTGATGCAGAATTTTCAGCGGTTCAAAAAAACCGGCATCACGCTGCCATTCACCCATGAAATATACTTTATGTCCGACAGCCCCGCGAAACATTGCTGAACGCGCCGAATCGCCACTGGTGGCGATGGTGTCATAGGCGTCCTGCGGGACATTGAATTGTGTCAGTTGCACAGCAACCCCGGCGCGTGGTTTGGGCGAGTTTGTAACCAGTACGGCAATACCGCCACTTTGCCGGTACGCGTTCAACGCAGCCACCGCCTCGGGAAAGGCTGTGATACCGTTGTGGACACACCCCCAAAGGTCGACGAACAGTGCTTTGTAACGATCAGAGATCTCGGACAGCGCGTGAATGATTTGAGTCATTGCGTCTCTTTCGGCAAAGGGTTTTGCGTTGCCAACGCTATGGCAGAGGTTGATGGGTTTTGCCAAGGGGGCTCTGCCCCCGCCGCGCGGCGCGCGCCTCCCCCGGGATACTTTTGGCCAGATGAAGAGACGGATCCCAGCTTCATCTGGCTAAAAATATCCCGGAGCGCGAGGCAGAGCCTCGCAAAACACCGCGACAAAGCACCATGCGCGACTGCTGCGCAACGACTCAGGTTGAGCGGTCATACGAGTCGGGCGGGGTTGGCGGCCACCCGAATTCGATTAAAACATCGTCCTCAAACAATCCATTCAAAGACGTACCCCGCGCCGAGCGATCCAAGAATTGCCAGTAGCAGGTAGAGTAAGAACGGCTTGAGTTTCAGAACTGGTGCGATGGCCATCGCGCCCCAGATGCTCACCACTCCTCCCGAAACCAGAAAGGCCATCGCCGCGCCCCTGGACATACCGTTTTCAATCAGCGCACGCGTGAGCGGGAGTGCTGCATAGCCGTCGATATAGGCCGGCGCGCCAACAAACACGGCGGCCGGTATGGCCCACCATTTGTCCTCGCCCACATGTGCTGCAAGCGCCCCCGGCGTCAACGTCGCGTTCAAGGCGTACTCGGCAGTAAATGCAGTGATCAGGCAGATCAGGATCATCCGCGTGGTTGCGCGGGCCTGTGTTTTAAAAGACTGCCGCCGGACATCAGATCGCCAAATCCATGGATCGAAAGAGAGATCCTTACCACATCTGGCGGCGCTCATTCGACGGGCGAGACCGGTGTCTCGAAGCGCGAATTTGGCCCAGTGAGCCCCGGCGAAAAAACCAGTGATCGCACCGCCAAACAGACCCAGACTGATGGCTGCCAAAGTTTTGCCAATTGCAAAGCCCGGACCCAGTGTTGCAGCCGTTGTCGCAAGCATCGCCGGGTCCGTAACCGGGGAAGACAACCAGAATGCCATGATCGGCGCCAAAGGCACTCCTGCTGCCAACAGTCCGGCCATCAAGGGCAACACAGTCACGCCGCACACAGGCGTAATGGCCCCAATAAGCGACGCTGCCACCACAGTGCGAAACGTCTTGCCTTCGAACGCGCCCGCGATGCGACTGTCCGCGCCGCTGGCGATGATCCAGGCCGCAACCGCGATGCCCGGAATGACGATTGGAGCGACATCAATCAGCCCCCACAGGACAAATTTTGTGGCGCTTGCGATGTGGTCTGGCCAGGCAAAACCAACACCCGTTAGCACCACAAAAGATATGCCCCATAACAGCGGTTTCCGGTTTGATGGTCGCGTGGTGATGGCATGATCGGACATCGGATCCTCCTTTGAGCTTGCAAAATAGCAATGCGTAAGGCATGTGTGAAACGCATATCTACAATTTCTATTATTGGAAAAACTGATGGAACATCTCGACAGCGATCTTCTTCGGACCTTCGTTGCCGTGACCGAGGCGGGCAGCGTTACGGATGGTGCGGCCCGCATTTTCCGATCCCAATCCGCAACAAGCCTTCAGATCAAACGCCTGGAATCTATTCTGGGGCGCCCAGTGTTTGACCGGCATGGTCGCGGCGTCGTGCTGAGCGACACCGGACGAACCCTGCTGCCCGTGGCAAAAGAGGTGACGGCCCGGCTGGACGCCGTATTGCGGGATATTTCCCAAAATGCTGTGAGCGGGAAACTGCGTCTGGGTATTCCCGACGATCACGGTCGCGCCAAATTGGCGGAGATTATCGCGGCGTTCACACGTCACCATCCAAATGTCGAACTGGATGTCACCTGCGCATTAAGCACGCATTTTCCCGATGCGCTCAAAAAGGGTGTTTTGGACCTTGCGGTTTATGAGGTCGAACACCCATCGCGCCACGAGGAAATCTTATTCGAAGACCCAACCTGCTGGGTATCGTCAGCACATCAGGTTTTTTCGCTAGAACATAGCCTTCCAGTGGCTTTATTCGATCACGCGTGCTGGTGGCGCAACGCGGCTGTCATTTCGCTGGCATCGCGAGCAAAGCCGTATCGCGAAGTCTACTCCAGTCAAAGTGTCTCTGGCGTGATTGCCGCGGTCGAAGCCGGCATCGCCGTAGGGCTTCTGGGGCGCTCGTCGCTTCATTCCGGCCTGTCAGTGGTGACTGACAAATTGGGCTTCGGAAGCACCCCGTCATCGAAACTGGTGATGGCGTCGACCGGACAAATAGAAGAAGCACCGCAGGTCGCCATGAAAGCAGCGATCCGCACTGCGTTTCTGACCAAAACGTAAAAAGCAGCCAGTCATTTATGCCCGGCGAATGCGGATTGAACGCACATAATATCGGAACACAATGTGCCAGTCTTCCACATAAGAAAGGCGCCCTGCCGGGCGCCCCTTACTGGTTCTTGTGTCGTCGCTCAGACCTTGAGGTTCGGGATGATCTGCTTCTTACGGCTCATGATTCCGGGCAGTACAACGACATCACCGTCCACTGATACGTCAAAACTGTTCTCTGCCACCGATTTCACGGCGTCGTTTGGCACCAGAAGCGTGGCCTCTTCGTTCAGGATATCAACCACGAACAAAAGCACATGGTCCACGCCGTCTTCTTTTGCAACCTCCAGCATCGACGTCAGCAAGCTGGCCTTGCGATCCAAAACAACGCCCGGTGCTGTGGTTTCCAGAACCGATACGCGGAATTTTGTGCCATCGACCTCGTATTCTTTACTGTCCATGCGGATCAGCTCGGCGTCAGAGAAAGACGATACATCCGATTTTGCGGCAAACATGTCGGCGGCATAGGCTGAAATATCCAGCCCCAGTTCGGAGGCCAGGTGTTGCGCCACGGTGCGGTCGTGTTCGGTTGTCGTGGGCGATCGGAATTCCAGCGTGTCGGACAGGATACAGGTCAACGCCGCGCCTTTGATGGCCTCAGGCATCTTAGCAACATCTTCCCCAATCAGATCCATCAATATTGTTGCAGTGCAGGCCAGGGGCCGGACGGTGATGTCGATTGGGCCTTTGGTTTCCAGACCGCCAACCAGTTTGTGGTGATCTATGATTGCCCTGATATCGGCACTGTTGATGCTTGCAGGCAATTCGGCCGGATTGTTGGTGTCCACGATGACAACCGGGTCGTTTTCCGCAACGTCTTCGATGATACGCGGTTTCGGCAAGTCCCAGCGCGATAGCAGGAAGGCGGCTTCTGTGTTGGGCTCTCCCAACAGAACGGGTTCAGCCTGCTGACCCCTGATTTCGTTCAGATACCAGGCCCAGATGATAGGAGAGCCGGTCGAGTCCGTGTCGGGGGACTTGTGTCCAAAAACCTGTATTGTCATGTCGGTGTCCTGCGGATTGCAAATTTGCGCGCCTTATAGGTTGCAACACCGGGCTTGTCACCCGGCTGCGTTATGTGCCTGGCGGGACTCTGTTCTGAGCTCTGATCAGAACGGTGCCCGAGACAGGGTATATCCGGCCATTTCCAGCCGACGAAGCAGGCCGTGCGTATCGGACAGATGTCCTGCACCAACGGCGATAACGGCCGTCTGATCCTTGATTGCCAGAATGTGACGCATCCAGTTTTCGTTACGCTGCACCAGCAGCTGCTGTTCAAAACTATCCCACTCTGCCTCGAATTCGGCACGGGTCAGACCAGACGCTTCGAACCCGTGTTGGCGTGCCAACTGAATGATCTCGGCATGCTTGCCTTCCATGTACGCATTGACCATCGTCGCCAACTGATCCTCGCTGGTGTGCAGAGCGCCAGACAGCCGCAAGAGCGATTTGACCTGATCTTCGATTGGATGCGTGTCGAATATGGCCATCAGGTCCTCGACTCGTTCAAGCGAGTGCTGCGGAATACTGTAGGCAGCCGCCAATTCGGTTAGCCGGGCATCCATACCGTGCTTGGCATTCGGGTCCTGCATCAGGCAGGGTGGAATGCCCAGCATCATGCTTAGAAACCAGGGGCGCATTTTGGCGGCCATCCAACCGGGTATGCCATGCTCGGCCAGGGTGGCGGACAGCCGGGCCCACTCATCTGCGGTCATCAGATCGATTAGGGTCGGGCCCGAGGTGATCATCACCGGGCTTAGGTCCTGACCCAGGCTTTGTTCAAAGGCGTCCATCTGATCTTGCGTCACTTCGAAGTAAAACGTGTCGACATCGCGCAGCACCGGGATCAAACGCTGGACAACAGCATCCATGCGCGGGTCATTTGTATGCAGCGTTCCGATCAGATGCAGTACCGTGTCGTCCTTGCGGGCAATCCAGTGATTGCCTTCAGGGTAGGGAACGTGTTCCAGCGCGCGTGCCAGCGCCGCCCGGTCCTGCGATGACATTTGCAGTCGCAGGTCGCGACCCTCACAGGCGGCCTGTGCCGTCATGGGCAGCAGAAGCAACCCAAACAGAAAAAGCAGTCGCATATTTGGTCCTTTGCAGATCAAAAAGCATGGTCCCAACAGAGATAAGCGGGCCACAGTGACAGGTTCAATGCGGCATATCTGGCAATCTCCGACAAATTGCCTAGCATGGGATCATGAACCGCGAACAGGATTTGTATCCACCGATCAAGGCATTGCTTGAGCGTCAGGGCTATACCGTCAAAGGAGAGGTTGGCGCCGCTGATGTTGTCGCTGTGCGCGGTGATGATCCACCGGTGATCATCGAGCTCAAACTGCGGTTTTCGCTTGCTCTTTTCCATCAGGCGATTGCGCGCCTCAGACTTACCGATCAGGTATACGTCGCTGTCGGCAAACCAACGGGAAAGTCGGCGCGGCGCACTTTGCGGGACAATCTGGCAATGTGCCGTCGTTTGAACTTGGGTTTGATAACCGTACGCCATGATAGCAAGGTCGAGGTCCACTGCGATCCGGGGCCCTACGCGCCCCGCAAGGACAAACGCAAGGCCGCCCGATTGCTGAGAGAGTTTGACCGGCTGCAAGGTGATCCGAATGCAGGCGGCGCAACACGTCATGGAATTGTAACCGCGTATCGACAGGACGCGTTGAAATGTGCCGCACATTTAGCACAAAGCGGTGCCAGTAGGGGTGCGGACGTGGCCAAGGCAACCGGAGTAGCTGCTGCGACGCGATTGATGCGCGAAAACCATTATGGCTGGTTCGACAAGGTTGACAAAGGTATCTACGCATTGTCTTTGCAAGGGACTGACGGGCTGAAGCACTGGGCTTACAGTTGGGACGACACCGACTAAGCGCCTGTTTTCCTGATTGCGAAAAAAACCATCACGGCTTGTTGACTCGGTGACTGTGACCTCCTAGCTATGCGTCGTTATCACTCACATGCTTCGAGTGCTAATGCTTCACCACAAGGTGAGGGAAGGATAAACAAACTTTGAGCCCAAGGAGCTGCAAAGATGGCATTGAAACCGCTTCATGACCGCGTACTGGTTCGCCGTACCGAAAGCGAAGAAAAAACCGCAGGCGGCCTGATCATTCCTGATAGCGCGAAAGAAAAGCCCAGCGAAGGCGAAGTTGTCGCAACAGGCGAAGGCGCGCGCAAGGACAGCGGCGAACTGATCGCAATGGCTGTAAAAGCAGGTGACAAGATCCTGTTCGGCAAATGGTCGGGCACCGAGGTC
>JBCCIK010000026.1:0-32889 GCA_039028255.1 Pseudomonadota bacterium
CTGTTGAACGGCGACAACCGACCCGGCAGCCAAAATCACGGTACAGCCGTGCTGGGAGAAATGATTGCCGATGACAACACAGTCGGCGTTGTGGGCATCGCAAACGCAGCGGCCATCGTACAGGCGTCGTCCTATTATGACGCGGCCACAAACACATCCGTTGACTATACCAATGCAATCGTGGCGGCGATAAACGCCGTCAATTCAGGTGATTGCATAATCCTGGAAATCCAGTCCACCGGCGCAATCTTTGGGGCACCGGTTGAAATATTCGACGATGCGTTCGATGCAACCCGCCTGGCCAGTGCCTTGGGCCGCATTGTGTTTGAGGCCGCAGGAAACGGCAGCAACAATCTGGACACATTGTCGGTTGGCGGTCAGACGATTCTGAACCCGACCTCGCCAAATTTCCGGGACAGTGGCGCCATCATTTGCGGCGCGGCTGTGGATACAGTCCCGCACGAGCGGGCGAATTTTTCCAGCTTTGGTGCCCGTGTAAACTGTTATGGCTGGGGGCAGAATGTGGTGACTGCGGGATATGGCGATCTGGACCCGGGAACCGGGCAGGATGATCGTTACACGGATACGTTTAGCGGAACCAGCTCTGCCACACCTATCGTGACTGGCGCTGGTATGGTTGTTCAGGCCATGCACGAAAATGCCACGGGTGCGCGCCTGTCCCCGGCGCAGATGCGCCTGATTCTGTCGAACCCCGCAACAGGGACCGCGCAGGGGCCGACCGTAGCGGGTAATATCGGCGTCATGCCCGACCTGCGCGCCATACTCGAAGGGAACCTGGGGCTGGCTGCGGATGTTTACGTGCGCGACAATGTGGGCGATGACGGCTCGGTCCCGTCGTCGGGCGGGGTCAGCGCAAGCCCCGATGTGATCGTACGTCCCGATGCGGTTGCAAACCCGCAAGCGGCCTTTGGTGAAGGATCGGGGACGGAAAACTCCAACACGCTCGGCTATCAGGTCGAGGCCGGACAGGACAATTTCATCTATGTACGCATGCGCAACCGAGGCAGTCAAACCGCAAATAACGTGACCGCGCGCGTGTTCTGGAGCGAGGTCTCAACCCTGGTCACACCAAACATGTGGAACCTGATCGGCACCACAACGCCGGTAACCGTTCCGGACGACGACACGCTGGTTGTGACAGATGTGGTGACCTGGCCCGAAGCCGACATCCCCGGTGAGGGGCATTATTGCTTTATCGCAATACTGGATCATCCTGCGGACCCTGCCCCCGTGCTGCCTGCAAGCTTTCCAACGTTCAGCCAGTTTGTGCGCGACAACAACAATGTCGCCTGGCGCAACTTCAACGTGATCGACGACATTGAAGACCCTGATGCCGATCCGTCGGTGCAAAATTTCCTGATCGCCAACTTCCCCGACAAGCAACGCCGCGCGTTTGACTTTGTCATCCAGCGCCGGATGGCGCGCGAAGTGAAGGTGACACTGGAACTGCCGGCCCAGATCGCAAAGGCGTTCTGCGGTGAATTCGATCTGGATTGCGAGTTTGTCGATAACCGGCAGCGGGCACGGATCGTTTTGCCGACAGCACGTCGGATGGTGATCCCGAATGTCCTGATTGGGGCCAATGCCGTGCTGAAATGCCGCTTTATTGTCGAAGGCTTGTCGAAATTCGGTCGCCCCGGAAACGCGCTGTCAATCGGCCAGTTCTACGAGGAACAAGAGCTTGGTCGCGTAAGTTGGCAATGGACCGGTAAACGCGACGTGAATTCATGTGGCTGATGTGCCGCCCATCACGCAGCTGATGAACAGCAGGTTCAAAAGTTGGCCGACATGTGTCGGCCAACTTATACGTGAAAGGCGGCACCCGCGTTTTCCCGCGTTCAGGATTTGCCTGACGGTATCCTGCGGTGCGTGCTGCGGACGGTCTGCACGGCGATCCGGAAATGCTCGGATTTGCTGAGGTGCTGACTTGCTAGCGCTTTGATGATGCGTATTTTTCCGACATTTCGTAATAGGCATCAAATCCAATTCTTTGCCGAAGCTCGGCAAAATCCATGCGGCCCGGGCGTTCGTCGTGCCGCATGGTTTTCAGGCATGTGACCATCGCCTGCATCGCCGCAGCCATTAGCGACAGTGGATAAGCCGCGATGGAATAACCGATATCCTTTAGAACAGCATTTGGCAGGTCCGGCGTTTCCCCACCTTCGACAATGTTTGCCATATGCGGCAACGGCACCGCGCTGCAAATCTGATGCATTTCATCTTCGGTGTGAGGGGCTTCGACGAACAGGATATCAGCCCCGATTTCGGCAAACCGCTCTGCCCGTGATATGGCCTCGCCCAGGCCGTGATCATGCCGGGCATCAGTGCGCGCCAGGATCAGAATATCGCCGCCTGTGGCGCGGATTTGCGCACGGGCATCGACTGCTGCGCGAACCCTGTCAAACGCCTCGTCCCGGTCCACCACCGCCTTGCCCGGCGTATGGCCACATCGTTTGGGTGCAAGCTGATCTTCGATCATTACAGCCGCGCAGCCCGCCCGGGCGAACCCTTCGACCGTTCGGCGTACATTCATGGCGTTGCCATAGCCAGTATCACCGTCACCAATCAGCGGTATGTCGATGGCATGCGCAATGTTGCGCGCCTGATCGACAACTTCGCCATAGCTCATCAAGCCAAGGTCCGGCGCGCCTATACGGCTGGCCGATGCAGCGAAGCCTGACATAAAGGTCAGCGCATATCCTTCCTGCGCGATCAGTTTGGCGGATAACGCGTCAAAACAGCAAGGCATGATATGGCATTGGTCCAGCGATAGAAGGGTGCGCAGCTTGGCGGCCTGGGTCATGTCGGTTCTACCATTTGAAAGGAATATAAAGCGCCAGATCCGGGATCATGTAAAGCACCGCCACAGTCACAAGCATGAGCAGCAGAAATGGCCAGACACCACGCGCTACCTCACCCAGCGACACTCGGGCAACAGACTGAATAACATACAGATTCAATCCGACCGGCGGCGTGATCAGCGCGCATTCCACCATGATGACCATGAATATGCCGAACCAGATCGGATCAAAGCCCAGACCCGTTGCGGCGGGTAGCAGCACGGGCGTCATGATCAGGATCATCGAGAGCGCCTCGAACACCAGACCCATCAAAAGCAGAACACCGCAGACAAGCAGTATGAAGACCAGCGGTCCGTTGATGTTGGCTGCGATAAAGGCGGATATGTCCTGCGGAATACGATACAGCGCAATTGCTTTGCCAAACACTTTTGCGCCCGCGACGATCAGCAGAATTGCGGTTGTGGTCACGGCACTTTCGCGCACGGCATCCCAAAACGCCGCCCATGTCAGCGTCCGCAGCCAGAAGACGGTGATCAGAATCGCGGCGGCAAATCCAATCGCGGCGGCCTCGGTTGGTGTAAACGCCCCGGAATAAAGTCCCAGAATGATCAGCAAAGCCAGTGCGAAAGACGGAAGCGCGCGAACCGACATACGCACCCTGTGCTGCATGTCTGCCTTTTCAACAGGAACGTACGAAGGCGACAAACGCGCATGAAGCATCGCAAAAAGGACAAACAGAACCACCAGCAAAAGCCCCGGACCAATGCCAGCCAGGAACAAGGCAATCACCGATTCTTCGGCGACAAAACCAAAAACGATCATCGGAATGGATGGCGGAATCAAAATGCCCAGTGTTCCGCCCGCAGCCAGCAAGCCATACACAAAACGCTTGTCATATCCCCGGCTTACCATCTCGGGGATTGCAACAGTACCGATGGTGGCCGCCGTTGCGACCGACGATCCCGAAATCGCCGCGAATAGCCCGCAGCTGAGGATCGTTGCCACCGCCAGCCCACCCGGCCAGTGACCTACCCAAGCCTGCACAGCGGCAAACAGATCGCGCCCCACCCCACCTTTGAGAAGAACGTTGGACATCAGCAGGAAAAGCGGCACCGCAAGCAGGATGAACCCGTCAAGTGTGGACAGGATCGCCTGTGGCGCCATCAGAGGAGAGAACCCGCCAACAAGCAACATGCCCAATCCCAGACCGCCCAGGGCAAACGCAACCGGCACACCAAGCAACAACAGCCCGAAAAGGCACGCCAATATCACAACAACGGTCATTCGTGCGTACTACCCAATGCGTGTATCTGGCCGCCCCGCAACGACACAAGCTCGACCAGGGCCTGGATGGTCAGCAAGCCGAACCCCACCGGAACCGATAATTCCGCCACCCAACTGGGCAGGTTCAGCAATGACCCGGTGGTGCGCCCCCGGCTCCAACTGTCGTGAAAGATGTCCCAGCCCCAAAAGGCAACAATCGCCGAAAATGCAATCAGGATTGTCAGGGACAGTGCAACACAAGTCTTCTGCGCCGCAGGGGGCAACAGCGCAGTGACGGCATTCACGGTGATGTGGCGGCGCATGTTCAAAACCCAGCCGAGTGACAGCAAACAGCCCCAGATGAGGCACAGCTGGCTAAGCTCTGCCGCCCAGATGGTCGGTTTGACGAAAAAATACCGCGCCACAACTTCGTATGTCAGCATCACACCGGTCGCGGCCATAAGGCACGCCCCCAGCACACCGGCATAGCGCGAGATCGTTGTTACGAAATACATATGGCGTGACAATGGGCGGCGCTGCGCGCCGGCCGCCCCAATTGTATTGGATCAGTTACCGGCAGCACTGAGAACCTTTTGCCCGGCGTCGCCAGCCGTTGCCAGATAAGCATCGTATACAGGCTGTGACACGGCCTTCCATTGCGCCAGTTCGTCATCGGTCAGTTCAACCACCGTCATTCCGTTTTCTTTGGCTGCTGCATAGGCTTCTGCCTCGATTGCGGCCATCTTGTCGCGCACATCCGCCTGCGCCACAGCAGCGGCCGCCTTAATGTGACCGCGATTTTCTTCGGACAGCCCGTTCCACCAGTCGTTGTTCACCACAACGACAAATTCGATATCCGCATGATTGGTCACCGTGATCGTATCCATGACCTCCCACAGTTTGCGCGATTTCACGCCGGATACGCCTGTCATTCCAACGTCAACCGTGCCGCGTTGATAGGCCAGATATTGTTCTGATCCCGAGATCAGCGTTGGTGCACCACCAGCAGCCGTTACAAAGTCACCCAGCGTTTTGCCAAATACGCGCACTTTTTTGCCTTCCATATCTGCGGGTGTGCGGATCGGTTCGCCATTCGACAGCATGATGGCACCACCGTAAGCCTGCCAGAACAGAACCTGGCCTCCGGTGTTTTCGATCTCGGCCTCGATGATTTCGCGCACATCCGAGCCTTCGGCGACGGCGGCGCGTACCTTATCTTCGCTGTTGAACAGGAACGGCATGTAAAAGACGTCGACTACCGGGGCGTCACCGACATAGCGGGTCAGTGATGCCACACCAGCCTCGATCGCGCCCGAGCCCACCGCAGCGGGCACTTCCTTGTCCTTGTAAAGCGTCGCGCTGTCATAGACTTCGACATCAATCGCGCCGCCGGTGCGTTCTTCGACTTCCTGTTCGAACAACACAAGGTTTTGCCCCAGATGACTTTTCAGCGGCAGTTGAAGCGAGATACGCATCTTTTCCTGTGCCACCACAAGCGATGCAGAAAAAGCCACCCCAACGGCGGCACCCAACAACGTTCTGAACATGTTTTCCTCCCATTCGAGACATGACCGGCAGTTTTGTCTCTCATTCTGACATTTCTGCAATCTTTGACCAAAAAGGCAATGGTCGGTTGCGCCTGTGGTCGATATCCGGATGGCATTGAAAATGAATTTGACAACATGAGGGGGTCAATGACGCCCATTCAAGTGCAACAGGTTATCGCGCCAATCTGCCTGTGTCGCGCTATTGCGATAAAACCGTAGCCACAGCTTCACTTATGCTGGCGGCCACCAAAGACGGTGCCGTGTCGTACCGTGTTGCGTCACCGGGGCGATACTTGCCTGTGCGCACCAGAATTGCGCGACCAACACCTGCGTTCAGCGCGCCAGCAACATCGTTTTCCGCATCATCGCCAATCATCACCACATCGGACAGTGGACACCCCATGCTGCTGGCGCCCGCCTGAAAAAAAGCGCCGGACGGTTTGCCAAGGACGGTTGCCGCAACATCTGCTGCGTATTCAAGCCCGTGCACAAACGCCCCCGCATCAAGGCTAAGCTGCCCGTCGGCGTCACGGAATACACGGTTGGACGCAAGCGCCAGAAATGGCGCACCGTTCACCAGATGCCGAAATGCCGCGTTCAGCTTTTGATAATCGAATGACGTTCCGGCATCCCCGACCACAACAGCAACCGGATTGCCCTGTTTCAGCGCCTTGAAATCCTCCTCAAGATCTGGATGAACCAGCAGATGTGGCGTGTACCCGTTGCGGGTCAGCCAATCACAGGCTGCCTGCGCTGGCGTCATTACCTCTGAAGACGCAGCCTCAAAGCCGAAACCGTTCAGCCTGTCGACGATGACCCGTTTGGGCCGGCGGGTTGTATTGGTCAGAAATCTGACCGGAATGTTGCGCGCCCGCAGGCAGGCGACGGCCTCTGGCGCGCCCGAAATTACGTGATCGCCTTCGTAGAGAACCCCGGATATGTCAAGCAGAACACCAGATGTCATGTCATCCATACGCTAATGCAGTCCTGCCGCACGCATCAAGCGGGTTTAACGCCTTGCGAAAGCCACAGGGATTTCGCCTAATCCGATGTCGGCTTTTCCAACGCCGCGACAACATTGCCCAGCAAGTTCTGATGTTTCGAGACATAGTCAGCGCCAGCCTGTTTGATCTTGTCGATATTTTCCGCCGATGCGCTGAATGGCCAGGCATCTTCGATAAATGGGACCAATTCGAAATAGGTGACTGAAACTTCGGAATCGTAAGACCCATGTGCTTTCAGTGCCTGCTGCACCAGGCTTCGTTCACCGCGAAACACCATCACGGACAGCGGGAAAAACCACTGAACCATTCCGCCGCGCAGTTGGATATTGTCATCGATCAGCGGCGGAAAATCGTTCGAAACCGAAACCACAATGATCTCTTTGACCTCGGTCTGTGCCTCGCGGGCCAGAACATACGCGGCATGGGCAGGAGAGCTGAGAACAAACCCCGGATCGCTTACAATGGCATCTGCCCCATCCAGACCAACCAGTTGCGTCGACGGAAAGATGGTTTCGGCACTTGTGACGGCTGTGACCAGCGAGGAAAGCAGCAGGGTCTGGTTGTCCGGCTCCCAATTTCGAAAAAACCGCATGCTGTTATCGTTGCGCGTAAATCCCGGCATCATGGCCGGGCGTAACAGATCGCCGAAGACCGCGTCGCCGAATGCCTCCTGCGCTGCTGCGACATGCCCCCGATTGTCGAAGACAGGGCCAAAAAGACCAAAGGCGGTCTGCAATCTGTGCGAAACCGGGCGTTCTAGCACTTTGGATGCCAAGATCCGATATGTATCGATTGCCTCTTCCGCAGATTTCGGTTTTCCGGTTTTGGCATCGGGCAACAGCAAAAGGCTTGCCGCGATTGCACCTGTCGAGGACCCGGCGACAAAATCGAAAAGTTCGTGAATGGGTCGGCCTGCCTTGTCTTCGATGCCTTTGAGCACTTCCAATTCTGCTATTCCGAACATGCCCCCGCCATCTATCGACAGGATCCTGATCCGGTCCGGGTCATCTGTGGACCATGACATCGAACCGGCAGAAGGCTGCGCGCCATATGCGGGCAAGGACGCGTCGTATGTCGCAAAATAATTGCTGTAGACAAAGGCAAACGCCAGCAACCCGAACAACAGCAGCGCCGCAGCCGAGATCAGCAGGTAAAGTGGCCAGAGAATTCTGCGCATCTGGAGTCCTTCAAAAAATTGTGTCGCGTGGATTATACCGAAATGTGCTGAAATACGGATCGTTTTGTTGGCCGGTCGCAGACCAGATCAGCGCATCACAAACGGATCAGGGATCGGATCATCGCTGGTGCGCAGCCAGACCGACTTGACCCTGGTGTAATCCAGCGCGGCCTGAAGACCACCTTCTCGACCATGGCCCGACAGGCCGTGGCCCCCGAACGGAGCAATCGGACTGACCGCACGATAGGTGTTAACCCAGACAATTCCTGCCCGAATGGCACGGATCATGCGATGCGCGCGTGTCAGGTTCTGTGTGAACACGCCCGACGCCAGCCCGAACCGGGTGTTGTTGGCGATGGCGATGGCCTCGGCTTCGGTCTTGAAAGACACGACCGACAGCACGGGGCCAAAGAATTCATGGGTCAGACTGTCCGCATCAGGCACGTCCGAGCAATCCAGGATGGTTGGCGGAAAATAGAACCCGTCGCGATCCACCGGATGCCCGCCGGTTATCAGCCTGGCCCCTTGCCGGACAGATCGTTCGATCAAATCAATGGCCTTGTCGCGCTGTTGCAGCGTGCACAGCGGCCCAGCCTCGGTCGCCATTTCATCGGGAGGACCGATCACAACTGACTGGGCCTTGTCCTTGAGCCGCGCAAGGAACGCGTCTTTGATCGACGCTTGCACCACAAGGCGGGACCCGGCCACGCAGCTTTGACCGGTGGCGGCAAAAATTCCAGAAACCTGCGCGTTCACAGCGCTGTCGATATCAGCATCCTCGAACACGATGAAAGGAGATTTGCCGCCCAGTTCCAAAGACGTCGAAGCCAGGTTCTCGGCTGAGTTGCGCAGGATATGGCGCGCTGTCTCCGGTCCGCCCGTAAAGGCGATATGCGCCACTTTTGGGTGGCCGGTCAGCGCGGCGCCAACAGCCGGCCCGCCGGTAACAACGTTCAATACGCCTTTGGGAAACCCGGCCTGATCAAAGATGCGGGCAAATTCCAGCATCGGTGCAGGCCCGTCTTCTGACGCCTTTAGCACAACCGTACATCCTGCTGCCAAAGCGGGGCCGATCTTGACCGCTGACAAAAACAGTTGCGAGTTCCACGGAACCACGGCCGCCACAACGCCGATCGGCTCGCGGCGCAGCCAGACCTCCATATCCGGTTTGTCGATGGGCAAATGCGCCCCTTCGATCTTGTCCGCCAACCCGGCATAATACCGGTAATAGTCAGCCACATAAGCGATCTGGGCCGAAGTCTCGCGAATGATCTTCCCGGTATCGCGGGTTTCCAGCTCTGCCAGACGCGGGGCGTTTTCCGCGATCAGGTCGGCCAGACGGAATAACAGCTTGCCCCGCGCAGTTGCCGTCATCCCGGCCCATTGAGGCGAAAAAAACGCGCGCTCGGCAGCGCCAACAGCATGATCAACATCGACCATGCTGGCCTCGGGCATCCGTGCCCAGACTGCCCCTGTGGCCGGGTCCAGACTGTCGAACTGCGTCGTCGCATCCGAGAACACGCCATCAATATACTGTTGAAAACGCTGCATTTATAGGACCCCTATTGAAACGCCGGCATGACGTCTGTGATGAAACGTTCAAGCGAGGCTTTCTTGCGCTCAAACGTCATGCTGGAGTCGATCCAGAACGAATACTCGTCATAACCCAGCGCTTCGGTTTTACGCAGGCGGTCAATGACAGTGCCCGCTGTGCCAATGACCAAGTCACGCGCCATGTTTTCAGGACTATAGAACGGGTGTGCAGAGATCTCAGCGTCGCTGAGCGGATCAATCAACCCTTGTGAAATATCGCGCTTGTTCATGAACCAGGCACCAAAGTAGTTGTAAAATCGGTTCAGCTCTGTTGCCGCCTGTTTCACATCGGCGTCGTCCGCGGCGACATAGGTATGGCGCAACAGCATGATTCTGGGGCGGGTGACGTCAGGGTATTTCGCGCAGGCAGCGTTGAATTTGGTCATAAGATCGGCAACCTCGTCATCGCCGTTCCACAATGGTGTGACCTGTACGTGGCAGCCATTTGCAACCGCAAACTCGTGACTGTTCGGGTCGCGTGCAGCCACCCATATGGGCGGACCTCCCTGCTGCGCTGGCTTCGGGGCCGAGGTAGTTTTGGGAAACGGGTAATAGGGACCCTCATTCTCATAATCCCCGACCCACAGTTTTTGCACCGCCGGGATCAGTTCGCGCATACGCTGACCGGCCTCCCACGCGTCCATGCCGGGCATCAGACGCTCATATTCAAAGCTGTACGCGCCTCGCGCGATACCCAGATCCAATCGCCCATCGGTAATAATATCGGTCATCGCCGCCTCACCCGCCAGTCGGATCGGGTGCCAGAACGGCGCGATGATCGTACCCGTCCCCAGCCGCACATTTTTGGTATGCCGCGCCAGATCTACAAGGTTTAGAAACGGGTTCGGGGCGATGGTGAAATTCATACCGTGATGTTCACCTGTCCAAATCGCATGCATGCCCCCGGCGTCGGCAATTTTGCACAGCGCAATGAACTCGTCATACAGCTGCTTTTGATCCTGATCCTCCGAGATCCGTTCCATATGCGCAAACAGTGAGAATTTCATATCCGCTTAACTCCCCACGGTAAACGGTTTGACCTGTCCGCTTACCTCGTTGCCGTAATACACTCCAAAGTCGCCGATCTGACTTTCTGCCGCGAACCGCTCGAGCATCGTGCAGATCGCCGGGTCCGATACGTCCATCAAAGTGGACGGGGTGATGTCGGTAAACATACCGTTCTGCGGCGCATCGCTGTCGGCCTGGCACAGAAACGAGATGTGCTGCTGTTTGCGTGCATCGTCCTGAAAGACGGAATAAACGAACCCCGGTTCGGCATTGATACCGCTGTCGCGGATCAGCCGGGCCAGCGCAGCAGTTGCGCCACCGGACACATTATCGGTTGCCGGTATGGTCAGATGTCCGCTGCCGTCGTCCAGCAGCAGAATTCGGCCATTCCGTTCGATAAGTGCCGATACCACCATGTCTGACCGTTTGCTCAGCGCCTGCGCTTCGGCTGCCGGTGTGACGTAGGCACCGCGAACATAGCCCAGCCCCGGTGCTATATTCTGATCAAAGGCTTTGACCTGTCCAATCAGGATCAAATGATCCCCCGCCTCAACGGTTTTATAAACCGCACAATCGAACCACGCGGAGACACCCGACAGAATGGGCGAGCCATGTGGCCCGGATTGCCAATCTACGGCTGCAAACCGATCCTCAACCGGGCGCGCAAAGGTATTGGACACATGAATCTGCGTCTCGGACAGGATATTGACGGCAAACTTCGATGTCCCGGCAAAGGCCCTGTAATTGGAAGACGAATTTGCAAGACAGACAAGAACCAGCGGAGGTTCAAGCGAGACCGAACTGAAGGAATTCGCCGTAAACCCGATCGGTTCGCCTGCGTCGTTCAAGGTGGTGACCACGGTGACGCCGGTCATGAATGTCCCAAAAGCGTTGCGCAGGGCCCGCGGATTATCGAGCATGCCCGGGTCAAATTCGATCATCTTGCCACACCTTGTTCAGATGATGTGTGCAACCAGTCGGCCAGCGCTGCGTTTACCGCATCAGGTGCCGTCAGGTTTACCATGTGCCGGTGGTTTTCGATGACAACGGCCCAACCATGCGGCGCAGCGTTCGCCATCGCCAGCGACATAGCCGGTGTGGAGTTTGGATCGTCATCTCCTGTCAACGCCAGCAAGGGGCATTTGATTTCACCATACTCGTCCGAATACAGCGCATCGCCGCGTGCAAACGCGCCATAGGCTGTTGCGTAACCGTCTATGTCAACCTTGGACAGCCATTGTGCCACGGTTTCCCGGGCCGCACGTTCGGTTGGCGTATCCCCGAACCATCGACGTAAAGGCGTTTCCAGATCGAACGCCCCGGTGCCGATCTGTCTGGCACGTCCGATGACGGATTTGCTGGCCGCCGCATCCCTGCGGAACACGCCGTTCAACAAGGCAACCCGCTCGACCCGCTCTGCACAGCAAACCGCGAAACCACCCGCAATCAGGGCCCCCATGGAGTGGCCGGCGAGGCTGATCCGTTCAAGGCCCAGCGCGTCAAGCACTGCACCCAACCATTCCAGAAACACCGGCAGGTCCGAGCCGGGCGGAACCGGATCGCTGGCCCCGTGCCCCGGCATGTCCAGCGCAATGACGTGATGTGTTTTCGACAATTCGTCGATTTGCGGACCCCATGCCGCCAATTGCATGCCAACCCCGTGGATCAGCACCACCGGCGCGGCTTTCCCGGCATGTGACAGCCCGGCGCCGCGATACGAAACCTGCCCAAAGGGTTCAGACAGCCGCAGGATTGTCGACGTCATGGCCCAACTCCTTAAGATCGTGATACCGGTCGCCAATCCGGTGATGCGGACGACCGCCGACGGATGCACCCAGCGCAACCATGATCTCGTCCGGGGTGGGTGCGTCTGCCACTTGCAACTGAATGGTCAGATAATGGCTGCGACGACCGCCATCATGCTTGTCCATCAGCGGTATCTGCAGGGACGCGTTTGCAGGACCGCGCGTGTTTGTAAACGCAAGATACGATTTGGCGCCGACCGCCTCGCGATAAAAATTGCCAAAGCGCAATGTGTGGATCAGGGCCGAGCCATGCTCGATTTCGCCGTTCACGCCCACAATGGCCGCTTTGCCGTAGCCTTCGACCTTGTCGCCGCCGCCTGCGGCTTTCAGCACCATATCGGTCAGCATCTCGCCCAGTGCAGGCGCGCAATCATGTATGCCGGGCCCGAGATCCTCAACAAAACCGCGCCCGGCCCACGGGTTTCGGATGACCGCCACCGATGCGATCATCGTCAAAGGCGTTGTCGCCTCCTTGCCGCCTTCGATCAGGGTTTTTTCCATGTGGAGCAGAGTCTTTCGGATTTCAGCTGGCATGATTCCGGTCCTTGCGAGTCAGGTCCCGATTATTTGGTATACCATCATACCATATGTCAATCATACCTTGTATGCGCCCTGACAAGCCGCTAAGCCTGTCGGCATGAGCGCGCCGAAACTGACAAAAATCGATCACCCCCCCGCCACCTTGCGCGATATGGTGCAGGAACGGATGCGCGAGGCGATAATCGAAGGCACCTTTGAGCCAGGCGACCGATTAGTCGAGCGTCCTCTGTGTGATCAACTGGGTGTCAGCAGGACCGTGATCCGCGAAACCATTCGCTATCTCGAAGCCGAAGGGCTGGTGGACATCCTGCCCGGACGCGGGCCGATTGTCGCGGTCATGTCGTGGGATGATGCACGACAGATATACGACATTCGCCGCATGTTGGAGACGGCCGCAGCCGAGACCTGCGCGCTGAATATCACGACCGCGCGCGCGCGCGATCTAAAGCAGGCGCTGGATCATCTCCGGCGCGGGTTCGCCGACAAGACCCCCGGCGCCCTGTTTCGCGCAACGGCCGATTTTTACTCAGAGATTTTTGCAGGCGCCGGGCATTACATTGCCTGGGACATCGTTCAGCGCCTGAACGGCCGGATCAGCCGTCTGCGCATGATGACCTTGTCGTCGTCGCAACGGGACCAACCCGGGATCGTGCACATGGAACATATTTGCGACGCCATCGTGTCCGGAAACCCCGCCGCCGCGCGCGCAGCGGTCGAGCGGCATTTGAACGATACCACGGCAATCGCCGAAAGGCTGTTTGCATCAACCACGAACTCGCAGGATAAACACTAGACGCAACCGGGAATCTCAGGCCAGCTTTCGGACGAGGTTGATCCGTCAGCATGATGCGCAGCGCATAATCAGGAGGTCCGATGGCGCAATCACAAAAACAGACCGAAGCAGCGGTTCTGTCGCAGGACCCACACAAGGTTCGCGACAGCGGCGAGAAAAACCTCGAAGTGGCGATCGGCCGCGAAATTCGCGCTTTGCGCCAACAGCAGGGTATCACGATTGCCGAACTCTCGGGGCAGGCCGGTTTATCGATCAGCATGTTGTCCAAGATCGAAAACGGCGCGACATCCGCCTCGCTGACAACGCTGCAATTGCTGGCAGACGCGCTGAGCACCCCGATTACATCGTTTTTCCGCAGGTATGAGGAAACCAGAAACGCGGTCCACACCAAAGCCGGCGAAGGTGTCGAAACCGAACGCGACGGCACACGGGCGGGGCATCAGTACAAACTGCTGGGCCATCTGGGCATCAATGCAAGCGGGGTTGTGGTCGAACCGTATCTGATCACCCTGAACGAGGACTCGGACCGGTTCCCGACCTTTCAGCATGACGGGATCGAAATGCTGTATATGCTTGAAGGGGAAGTGGGTTATCGCCACGGCGAGTTCATTTATTATCTGACGCCCGGTGACACCCTGTTCTTTGACGCCGATGCCCCGCATGGGCCAGAGGTTCTGGTGACACTGCCAGCAAAGTTTCTGTCGATCATTTCTTACCCGCAAGCCAGCTG
Source organism: Pseudomonadota bacterium (assembly GCA_039028255.1). GTDB lineage: Bacteria > Pseudomonadota > Alphaproteobacteria > Rhodobacterales > Rhodobacteraceae > Ruegeria. The sequence continues at coordinate 14,283 of JBCCIK010000026.1, forward strand.
ATCGCTGTGCCCGCCATGTTGTCAGGCCTTGATCGACGGCAAATGTGATCGTTTAGGATGCGCAATAAAAAGGCGGGTATATTTCCCTAGTAGGAAAATTAGTTTCTTTTGATTGTGTTTCCCTAAGCGGGCTGCTAGCGTCTCCATCGACGAAATATACAAAGGGCAAATGCGAAATGTGTGGAATAGTCGGGCTGTTCCTGAAGGACAGAACACTGGAACCCAAACTGGGGTCGCTGTTGTCGGATATGTTGATCACAATGACAGATCGCGGACCGGACAGCGCCGGCATTGCGATCTACGGCAGCGAAACAAGCGGTCTGTCGAAACTGACCGTACAGTCCGACGACCCTGACACCGATTTCGAAACGCTTGCTAAAGACCTGACTGCCGCCATCGGAACCTCGGTCGTCATGCATCGCAATGACACCCATGCTGTGCTTGAGGTTGACGCCACCAAAGCCGATATGGCGCGCGCCGCCGTGCGCGACCTGCGCCCCAGCATGCGTGTCATGTCCGACGGCGCGTCCATCGAAATCTACAAAGAAGTGGGATTGCCCAAAGAAGTGACCTCACGGTTCGACCTGCCTACTATGCATGGCACACACGGTATCGGGCACACCCGTATGGCAACTGAATCCGCCGTCACAACCGAAGGGGCACATCCGTTTTCGACCGGTGCAGATCAGTGTCTGGTGCATAACGGCTCGCTCAGCAATCACAACGCCCTGCGCCGCAAACTCAGACGCGAAGGCGTGCGCATTGAATCGATGAATGACACCGAGGTTGGCGCGGCCTACCTGACATGGAAGATGCAACAAGGCGCGACACTGGGCGAAGCGCTGGAGACAAGTCTTGATGATCTCGACGGGTTTTTCACCTTTGTTGTTGGAACAAAGGACGGTTTCGGCGTGGTGCGCGACCCGATTGCCTGCAAGCCCGCGGTGATGGCAGAGACCGACCAGTATGTCGCGTTTGGCAGCGAATACCGCGCGCTGGTGAACCTGCCGGGTATCGAGGCGGCCAAAATCTGGGAACCCGAACCCGCAACCGTCTATTTCTGGAGCCACTGAAATGCAAAGTTACGATGTCGCCGAACAGGGGTTGCGCGGGCTCAATCAAGTGCTTCAGGCGCAAAGCGATGACACCAACCAGACCACGTGGCAGATTACCAATCCTAAGGGCAGCCATGCGCTTGCCGTCGGACTGGACGCACCGATTGACGTCACCGTCAAAGGCTCGACCGGCTATTATTGTGCCGGAATGAACCAGCAGGCCACAGTGCGGGTGGAAGGATCGGTGGGGCCAGGCGTTGCCGAAAACATGATGTCCGGCACTGTCATCGTTGAAGGGGATGCCAGCCAGTATGCAGGGGCAACCGGGCATGGCGGGCTGTTGGTAATCCGGGGCAATGCCAGCGCGCGTTGCGGAATTTCGATGAAGGGAATCGATATTGTTGTGCAAGGCAACATCGGCCACATGAGTGCATTTATGGCACAAGCCGGAACCCTGGTGGTTTGCGGTGATGCAGGCGACGCGCTTGGCGACTCGCTGTACGAAGCGCGCCTGTTCGTGCGCGGTTCGGTCAAAAGTCTGGGGGCGGATTGCGTCGAAAAAGACGTGCGGCCCGAGCATCTGGATCTTTTGAAAGATCTGTTGGAGCGCGCAGGTGTCGACGCAAAACCGGAAGAGTTCCGCCGGTACGGCTCGGCACGTCAGCTATACAATTTCGACGTTGACAATGCGGCGGCATATTAGGGGTGACAAGCTTGAAAGACATGGACAAAAGCAATCCGCGCACAATGCCGATTCAATCGGCCACCTTCACCAATGAAATCAATGCCGAGATCCGGCGCGCCGCAGCAACCGGTATCTATGACATTCGCGGCGGCGGGGCCAAGCGGCGGGTTCCACATTTCGACGATCTGCTGTTTCTGGGCGCCTCGGTCAGCCGCTACCCGCTGGAAGGCTATCGCGAACGCTGTGAAACCTCGGTCACTTTGGGAACGCGCTTTGCCAAGAACCCGATTCAGCTGGATATCCCGATCACTATCGCAGGGATGAGCTTTGGTGCGCTGAGCGGTCAGGCCAAAGAGGCGCTTGGCCGGGGTGCCTCGATGGCGGGAACATCGACAACCACCGGAGACGGCGGCATGACGCCGGAAGAGCGGAATCATTCGTCAAAACTGGTCTATCAGTATCTGCCGTCGCGATATGGCATGAACCCCAACGATCTGCGCAAGGCCGATGCCATTGAGATCGTGGTGGGTCAGGGCGCCAAACCGGGTGGCGGCGGCATGCTGCTGGGGCAGAAAATCAGTGACCGTGTGGCCGAAATGCGCACCCTGCCCCAAGGTATTGATCAGCGTTCGGCCTGCCGCCATCCGGATTGGACCGGCCCGGACGATCTTGAGATCAAGATACTGGAACTGCGTGAAATCACTGGCTGGCAGGTTCCGATATACATCAAGGTTGGTGCCACGCGGCCTTATTATGACACCGCTTTGGCCGTAAAGGCGGGCGCCGATGTTGTGGTAATCGATGGCATGCAGGGCGGAACTGCGGCAACGCAGGACGTCTTTATCGAACATGTCGGCCTGCCGACACTTGCCTGTATCCGCCCGGCGGTTCAGGCGCTTCAGGATCTGGGTGTTCACCGCGACGTGCAATTGGTGATTTCAGGCGGTATCCGCACCGGCGCTGACGTGGCCAAGGCGATGGCGCTTGGGGCAGATGCTGTTGCGATCGGTACTGCTGCTCTGATTGCACTGGGTGACAATGACCCAAAATGGGAAGCCGAGTATCAAAAGCTGGGATCAACCACAGGGGCGTATGACGACTGGCATGAAGGGCAGGATCCGGCGGGCATCACCACGCAAGACCCGGATCTGGCCGCGCGGCTTGATCCGGTTGAAGGTGGACGCCGGTTGCGCAATTATCTGAAGGTCATGGCGCTGGAAGCACAGACAATCGCGCGGGCCTGCGGTCACAATCATCTGCACAATCTCGAACCCGAGGATTTGTGCGCCCTGACAATGGAAGCCGCCGCCATGGCGCGCGTTCCGCTGGCGGGCACGGAATGGTATCCGGGAAAGGCCGGGTTCTGACATTTGCGGGCGCGTGCCCCGGTGGCATCGCGCCCTGACTTTGGAATTCAACAGGGAAAGGAAAGCCGACCATGACGACAGATCTGGCAGCTTTCGCCAAGGAAAAAGGCGTTAAGTACTTCATGATTTCGTTCACCGATCTGTTTGGTGGACAGCGGGCCAAGCTGGTTCCCGCGCAGGCGATTGCGGATATGCAGCAAGACGGCGCCGGGTTCGCCGGATTTGCCACCTATCTGGACATGACCCCGGCACATCCCGACATGCTTGCCGTACCCGATCCGTCCTCCGTGATCCAATTGCCATGGATGCCCGAGGTTGCGTGGGTCGCAGCAAATTGCGTGATGGAAGGCGAGGATGTCGCCCAGGCCCCCCGCAACGTTCTGCGTCGGCTGATTGACGAAGCCGCATCACACGGGATGCACGTCAAAACAGGGGTCGAGGCCGAGTTTTTTCTGCTGACACCGGATGGCACGCAGATATCCGACCCGTTCGATACAGCGGAAAAGCCCTGTTATGATCAACAGGCGGTCATGCGCCGCTATGACGTGGTACGTGAAATCTGCGACTACATGCTTGACCTCGGCTGGGGCCCGTATCAGAACGATCACGAGGACGCCAACGGTCAGTTCGAAATGAATTGGGAGTTCGACGATGTTCTGCGCACCGCAGACAAACACTCGTTCTTCAAGTTCATGACCAAATCCATTGCCGAAAAACACGGATACCGCGCAACTTTTATGCCAAAGCCTGTTGAAGGGCTGACCGGCAACGGGTGTCATGCCCATATTTCCGTCTGGGATGCTCCCGGGGCAGATGCCACGACAAATGTTTTTGCCGGTGACGGCGATGGCCCGACCGGAGAAGTAGGTCTGAGCGAACAGGGCAAGCACTTTCTGGGCGGCATCATGAAACATGCAAGCGCCCTTGCAGCCATCACCAATCCCACGGTGAATTCCTACAAGCGTATCAATGCCCCACGTACCATGTCAGGGGCGACCTGGGCGCCAAATACCGTGACATGGACCGGCAACAACCGCACGCATATGGTGCGCGTCCCCGGACCCGGACGGTTCGAGCTGCGTTTGGCCGATGGTGCGACAAACCCCTATCTTTTCCAGGCGGTGATCATTGCCGCCGGCCTGTCGGGCATCCGCAGCAAGGCAGACCCCGGTCGGCGCTATGACATCGACATGTATGCCGAGGGTCACACAGTGACAGACGCCCCCGTACTGCCACTGAACATGCTGGATGCACTGCGCGGGTACGACAATGACGCCGAGCTGAAAACCGCCATGGGCGAAGATTTCTCAGCTGCCTACCTGAAGCTCAAGCATCAGGAATGGAACTCTTATGTCAGCCATTTCTCGACCTGGGAGAAAGATCACACGCTTGACATCTAGCATCCCGAGCACCCGGTCGCCGCAAACCCGCCCGCAGGCGCAAAGCGGCGGCTTTACCGGGTTCGTTGGTTCGCAAGTACTTTATTAGCTGGGCGCGCGGCATGGCTATGCGCTTAGCAGGACCGGTGTCTCTGACAGCGACATGCGCGATCCCCGGGACCTTATTTAGCTGTCATCCTTCATTGCGATCGTTCCGACAAAACTGAACGACATGTGCCATCGATCCGGATCGACAGACGCCTGATTAAACTGCTCCAATGTGTCCTGAGTGGTGTTCCCGGCCTGCACCATCTTTTCCGCAATCTCGGCAATCGTCAGTTGAAGCCACAGCGCATATCCCGAACCGCCAGGATAGACCGCCGTATCCCCCCAGGCGGATATATTGGTCATACCCCGCTTTTTCAGCATCTGCGGTATCCGGGTTCCTGTATTGTAGTCGATGCCCAGATCTGCCGCCCAGGAAAAGAACTGAGACCACAAGAGCCTGACAGCCTCATCCGGGGCAGAGCGCGACGGGTGAATATCGGGCTCATGAATGAATATCCAACCTCCAGGTTTCAGCGCCTGGATCAGCTTGGTCAGCACGGCTTCGCGCTCGGGGATATGATGCAGGACAGCGCGCATGAAAATCAAATCATATACCGCCTCGCCAATTTGGTCATTGACAACATTGAGCCCGCGCACACTCAGGTTCGACCCGTCCGCGTCTGCGATCAGATCCGGGTTCATATCGGTCACATGAATGATCCCGTCAGGCAGGTTTGGGCCAAGCCACTGGGACAGCGATCCATTGCCGGCCCCAACCTCGAGGCAATGCCAATCCTTCTGCACCGGAATCCGACCGAGATGCGTCCGGCTGACACCATCCAGAACATCCGCCATCTGGTTCATGCGGTCAGATTCGGACGGAATATCGTGATGAAAAATATACTTTGCCATCTTTTATCCTCAAATGTTCCTGAACGTGCCACTTTGCCTGTGTGACAGGGGTTCTATTACAGAGAACGCGCCGACACCAACGTGTGCCGGTTCATCCGGTCACGCGGACAATCCTGCCAGCGTTTCACGAGTCCGACGCTCGGTGTCCTGAAGCGCCTTGAACGCGTCAAAACGTGCGGCGTGCACTGCGCCAATTCTGCCGGAAGCCGGCGACATCCGTGCCTCGACTGACGACATCGCGGCCATGGCATGTCCTAGTGTTTCCTGCGCGCCGCTGGCCATAGCGCCCAGCATTGCCGCTCCTAACAGAACAGGTTCGGGTGATTTTGTCGACACGACGGGAACACCGCTGGCATCCGCCAATAGTTGCTTGATCGTTGGGCTTTCCCCTGCCCCGCCGCTAATGGCGACGGTCGATGGGTTAACCCCGTGTGCGGCTTGTGCCTCCATGATCTGACGCATGCCATATCCAACCCCAAGAACCGCAGCGACATAGGTGGCAATCAGATCTTCGATATCCTTTGCCAGCGTCAGGCCCGAGACAACACCCGTGGCGCCAGGATCGGCATAGGGCGCCCGGTTTCCCAGAAAGTCCGGCACGATGATACGAGCGCCGGCCAGATCAACCGCGTGGCTGGGTTCTGACACGCGCCGCTCGACCTCGTGCAGCAGAAAGGTTTGCAGATTTGTTCCGTTGGTCTGGGCCAAGGCGCTTGCATTTGCACAGGCCGGATGAATGGATATCAGATGGGCTATGGCCTCGCCCGCTGCGGATTGCCCCCCTTCTGACAACCACATACCCGGAACCATCGCGGAATAATAAGGCCCCCAGACCCCCGGCACCTTATGCGCGCTGGCAGAGGTCGACATGGTGCAGGCCGAAGTTCCGAACACATAGGCCATCGTGGCTTCGGGGCCGTTATTGGGATCAGCGCCCACCGTGCCGACACCCCCGGCATGCGCGTCGATAAGCCCCGCTGCGACCGGAGTGTTCTGGTTCAAACCCATTTGCGCGGCAGCTTCGGCCGTCAGTCCCTGGGCCAAAGGCGTTCCGGGGGCCACTATCTGCTGTCCAATTCGGACAAAGTTCTCAGATGGCAGCTCTGCCAGGCCGATCTGACGGAAATAGCCATCGTCCCATCGGTCTTCGTGCCCCAGATAGGTCCATTTACAGGTTACCGTACATGCTGAGCGTGTCAGCGATCCGGTTGCGGCCCAGGTCAGGAAGTCCGGCAGATCAAAAAACTGCCCAGCCGCACCGAAGGTTTGCGGCATGTTCTCTTTTATCCACAACAGCTTGGGTGTCTGCATCTCGGGTGAAATCCGCCCGCCGACGTAATCCAGCACAGCATGACCCGTTGCATTTATCCGCGCGGCCTGATCCGTGGCACGGTGATCCATCCAGACAATGACATTGCGCGCCACGTCGCCCGACGCGCTGATGCTGAGCGGTTGCATGTCCCGGTCGACAACCACCATCGAGCAGCCCGCGTCAAACCCCAGGCCCTTGACCTGAACGGCGTCGATCCCCGCGCCGTTAACTGCACCACGCACACAGGCGCAAACGGCCTGCCAGATATCGTCCGAGGATTGCTCTGCCACGTCCCCCGTTTCGCGCCACATCTGAATGTCGTGTTTATGGCTGGCCAAAAGCGTGCCGCTGCCGTCAAAAACCCCTGCACGCGCGCTGCCCGTACCAACATCGACCCCAACAAAAAAGCTCATAGGTCCACCGCGTTGGGCAGGATGATCAAATCGCGAATGGTCACGTTGGCCGGGCGGGTCAGCATGAACACGATGCAGTCTGCAACTTCCTGAGGCTGCATCAGGCTGCCGTCGGCCAGGGCTTTTTCCATTTTTGCCTTTGGCCAGTCATCCAGCAGGGCTGTGACCACAGGTCCGGGCAGAATGGCCCCAACCCGCACCCCATGTCCGGACACTTGCCGCCGGACCGAGTGGGTGAACGCCTGAACCGCATGTTTCGAGGCAGTATAGATCGGCTCCCACACAACGGGAATGACGCCCGCGATCGAACTGGTCAGGATTACATCGCCCGAACCTTGCCGGGCCAGGTGCGGCAGCACCGCCTGTACCGAGCGAAACGCAGCGTTGACGTTCAGGTTGAGAACCTGATCCCATGCATCCGGGTCGCCTTCCAGCACGTCGCCACCGATATACGCCCCAGCATTGGCATGGAAAGCATCGAGGCGACCGGATTTTTCCAATATATTTGGCAGCATTCGGCCCACACTGTCCCGATCCAAAAGATCGGTTACAACTGGAATTGCGGCCTCGCCCAGATCGGCGCAGGCAACGTCCAGCGCGGCTGCGTCCCTGTCGATCAAGGCCACCCTTGCCTGAGCGGCGATACATGCACGGGCGCAGGCCAACCCGATCCCCGACGCAGCCCCGGTTATTGCAATCACCTTGCCTGACAGATCAGCCATTGCCGGATATCCCCCCTGTTAAGCCGTATTGCGCCGCCTTGCCCTGAAGAAACGGCAGCCCTTGTCCAATGACCTCGTCGGCACCGGACGCAACGGGGCGCCAGACCGACAGCCCATAGGCGATTTCGGGCGGCATGTTGATGAAACTTTCCATCGCCAGACCACCGTCGAACCCGATTGCGGCCAAGGCTGCAAATATTTCATCCCAATCGCAGGTGCCTGCCCCCGGTGTACCGCGATCGGATTCCGACAAATGCATGTAACGCAGATAATCCCGGCCTTGCACAATGCCGTTGCCGACGCCCTTTTCTTCGATGTTCATGTGATAGGTGTCGAGATGCAGAAACATGTTTTCTGCGCCGATCCGTTCGATCATCGCAACGCCCTGCGCCGCCGTATTGATCAGGTGGGTTTCATACCGGTTTACCGGCTCAATCCCAAAGGCCAGACCCGCCGCCCGCGCCGCCTGTGCTGCGACCTCCAAAGCGCGGGCCACATTGTCCAGTTCGGTCATGGTGGGTGGCAGGCCACTGCGTTCACCTATGCCGCCATAGGTTACGCCGGTCAGCGCCTGCGCGCCCAGACCAGCGGCCTTTTCTATGGCAATTGTCAGAAACTGTGCCGCGCCTTCGGGGTTTTTCGAGGCCCATACCGGTTCCGGCAGACCCAGCGAGCATACAGCCGGCAGGTTCGCATCACGCAACATACGTCGCCCAAGCGCTGCATCAGTCGAGACCGGATCAAGCAATGCAATCTCGATGAAATCCATCTTGCATTCAGTAGCTGCCGCAATGGCCCGTGCCGCGCCATCGGCATCCCAGGACATGGTCCACATGCTGGTATGAACGCCAAACCCCTTCATATGCTGGAATACCCCCCTTCGATCATCATGACGGCACCGTTCACCAGATCGGATGCGGGCGATGCCAGATACAGCGCCATATCTGCAATTTCGACCGGTTCGCCAAAGCGACCCAATGGCGTACGCGCGATAAATGGGTCTTTCTTGTCCGGGGCTGACCACAGCTCTTGCCCCATTTCGGTCAAAATCACGGTCGGGCAAATGGCGTTGACTTGTATATTGAAAGGCGCGGCCTCGGTCATCAGCGATTTTGTCAGCGCGTTGAGCCCGCCTTTGGATGTGGCATAGGCGGCGTGATCCGCCAGGGCGATGACGCCGGTCTGAGATGAGATGTTGATGATCTTGCCTTGTCGGCGTTGCATCATTGCGGGCAAAACGGCCTGAGACAGTATAAATGGCGCGGTCAGGTTTACAGCCAGTGATCGCTGCCAATCCAGCAGGTCGTAATCCACAACCGGCCCGGTCACGGCGATACCGGCGCAGTTGACCAGGATATCAATCTGACCCAGTGCTTCCAGTGCCTTTTCCGCGACCGCCGCCGTTTCTGCCGCATCGGCCAGGTCACCTGTCACAGCCACATACTGCCGCCCTGTTGACTTGATGCGTTCGCCCAGCGTTGCCAGGCGATCCTTGTCGCGCCCATGTGCGGCAATATCGGCTCCGGCATCGGCGAACACCTCGGCTATAGCCGTTCCAATCCCCGACGATGCGCCGGTGATCAGCGCCTTTTTACCCTTCAGACCAAATCGGATTTCCCAGGACATACGCTATTCCAGATTGGTGTGATTGGCGCGCATCGCCTCGGGCGAGACCTCCAGCCGGGCGCGCAGGTCAAGGACGAGGAGTTCGAAAAACAAAAACATCAGTGCTTCGTACAGCGACCCCATCGGCAAAACGGATGTTGCCGCCGCCCCCTGATCCGCTGCCATGGTTTGGGCCGGCAGATGAATGCACAGATCTGCGGATGCCGGCACCTTACCCTCGGGTTCTGCCGTAATACAGACCACTTGGGCGCCGCTGCCACGCGCGACCTCAACCAGCGCGGCCACTGTTGAAAAATGGCCCGGACCGGCGCTGACGAACAGCACATCGCCTGCCTGCACCGCAGGGGCGGTCATGTCGCCAACCATGTGGGCGTCGCAGCCCAGATGGAAAAGACGCATGGTCAGCGCCTTCATCATCAAACCTTCCCGACCCACACCGTAACACAGAATGCGGCGCGCCTGTGCCAGGGTCCGGGACAAGGGTGCGATCTGCACCAACACCCCGGCCGACAGTCCCGGGCGCAATTCGGCCAGCACCCGATCTGCCAAGCCATCCAGCACCTGTGTCATGGCTGATCCACCCTGATCTGGATTTTCACGTCGCTCGCCCTGGCCTCGACAGCGCGATCAAACGCTTCGATGCTGTTGTCAAATTCGAATGTCGCGGAAATCAACGGTTTCAGGTCGACCTTGCCGGACCCCAGCAACGCAATGGCCCGATCGTACATGTTGGCATAGCGGAAAACCGTCTCCATCCGGATTTCCTTGGATTGCGCCAGCACGATGTCAACCGGCACCGGGTCAACCGGCATGCCCACCCAGACCACGCAACCCGCAGGCGCCACGGCCTCGAGCGCGGTCTGGATCGAGGCCGCTGCCCCGGCGCATTCAAAAACCACATCCGCGCCCCAGCCCCCCGTTGCATCGCGCAGAACAGTTGCGGGATCGTCGCATCCGATCAGGATGGGCTCGATATTCTCATAACCCGCTGCGATGGATAGCTTTTCTTCGACCAGATCAGAGACGTAAACCTTGGCGCATCCTCCGGCCAATGCGGCCAGAGCCACCATGATTCCGATTGGCCCCGCACCCGTGACCAGCGCCACATCGCCCGGTTTGATCTGCGCCCGGGTCGCCGCCTGCATTCCGATGGCGAAAGGTTCAACCATGGCGCCTTCGGCAAAGCTGATGTGATCGGGCAAGCGATACGTGAAAGCCGCAGGATGAACGACCGACGGCGTCAGACAGCCATGCACCGGTGGCGTGGCCCAGAACTGAACGGATGGATCGACATTATAGACGCCCAGCTTTGCGGCCTTGGATCTTGTGTTTGGAACACCCGGTTCCATGCAGACCCGATCACCTACGGTCAGGGTCGTGACGTCCGGGCCAACCTCGGTAATCACTCCGGCCGCTTCATGCCCCAGCACCATCGGTGCATTCACCACGAACGGTCCGATCCTGCCATGCGTGTAATAATGCACGTCGCTGCCGCAGACACCGACTGTGTCGATTGCGATCCGAACATCTTCGGGGCCCAGTGTTTCGGCCAGTTCTATATCGCGCAACGCGAGACTGCGGGCTTTTTCCAGAACCAGGGCCTTGGCCATTCTACACCTCTTTCACGTCTTTCTTGATTGCAAGCAAATCAGCCGCGGTGTTTTCATCCGTGACCAGTGTATCGACAAATCCGCGGTTCAGGGCGGCGCCGATGATTGCCGTCTTATGCACCCCCCCTGCCGCAAGAATAACATTGTCGATCTCGGCCATTTCATCCAGCGACAGACCAATCACACATTGATTCAGCCGATGGTCGATCATATCGCCATCGGCGTTCAGGATATGACCGGTGATGTCGCCGACCCCACCCTTTAAAATCAGATCGGCAGGATCGACGCCGCCGGGCAGTGCATCCCGCACCAAAAGCGAGCTGTTCAGATCACCCGTTGCCAAAGCAATCGCGCCGCACGCGCGTATTTTTTCCAGCATATCGCGGATCACGTCCTGATCCATGAACAGCGCCTGGCTTTCCGGGCTGCCAGCGTATAGCGGAGCCGTGAAAAAGCTATGTTCGGCGTTGCACAAATCCGCCAGTCGCGTCGTGATTTCATACCCGTTGACATCCGAACCGCGCGACACGCCCCCCATGATTGAAACGATTTCAAGGTCCGGGCGGTCCAACGGTTGCATATGGCGTGTGGCAAGGTTCAGAGTATTTCCCCACGACATACCGAAATGCGTCAGATCGGGATCGCTGAGAACCTCGCCCAGATGCGCGCCCAGCCCTGCCGCCACCAACGGGGTGACCGAAACACCATCCTCGGGTGAAGGCACAACAACCGCACGGGTCAGGCCAAACTGACGCTCAAGGTCCCACTCCATCTGTGCTGCTGCGGCAAAGACGGAATCAACGCTGATCCGCAGGATCCCACGCCGCCGTGCCTCGCTGAGTGCCTTGTTCACCCGCAACCGCGTGGTGCCAAACCGTTCAGCTGCGTCGGCCTGTGTCATGCCCTCGACCTCGCACGCCCAGCAAAGCCGCACCAACAGCTGCTCTTCCGGGTCGATCTGGTCAAGTTTGATGTAGCGTGACATGTCATTCCTTTCCTTTTGGCTCTGTTCTATCGCAACACAACAGGAAAGGGAGTGGATGTTGGTTTCATTTCACGGCCCCCATCGTCAGGCCGCGCACCAATTGTTTTGAGGCGATCAGGGCAAAGATCAGCACCGGGATCACAATCAAGGTCGATGTGGCCATGATCTTGCCGTAAGGCAGGTTGTAACCTTCCATGAACGACACTGCCATCGCCGGCGCGGTCTTGGCCTCGGTTCGCGTCAAGATCAGACCAAACATCAATTCGTTCCAGGAAAAGATGAATGAAAAGATGGCCGATACCGCAACTCCCGGCATCGCCAGCGGCAGGCAGATCTTGCGCATGATGGTAAACTGTGACGCGCCTTCCAGTCGCGCGGCCTCGTCCAGATCATAGGGAATTCCTCGGAACTGATCGGTTACGATCCAGATGACAATCGGCAGGTTGAAGGTCAGGTAGATCAGGATCAGCGTGATGTGTTTGTCCAGCAACGACAAGTTTCGGGCGATCAGAAAAAACGGCAGTGCCAGCACGATGGGCGACACCATGCGGTTGGTAATGAACCAGAACCAAAGATCTTTTTTGCCGCGAAATTCGAAACGCGCCAAGGCAAAGGCGGCCGGAACGCCCAAAACCAAAGCCAGCAGCGTCGTGGAAATCGCAATGATCAACGAGTTGATCAGGGTGCGCAGTACACCGTCATCTATCAATGCCTCACGGTAGTTGGCCAAAGTGGGTTCAAATATCCACACCGGCGGCGACTCGAGCGCGACAACCTGCGTTTTCAACGACGTCGTGACCATCCAGTAGAACGGAAACACGCACAACAAAATGATGACAGCCAGCAGAGCAACCTGGAACCAATACGAACGGGCGGACGTCATAATTCAGACTTCCTTGTAAAACACGCGGATGTAAATCTGCGCCAGTATGATGGTGATGATCAGCAAGATGATGGCCTGTGCCGAGGCCAGACCCTGATCAAAGCCCCGAAACCCGACCCGCTGGATCATCAATGAGATGAATTCGGTCGAAGACCCGGGCCCGCCCCGCGTCAACGTAAAGACCATATCGAACAGTTTCAGCGTATCCGCCGTACGCAGGATCAGCACGGCCACCAGACCCGGCACCAGATACGGCAATTGCACGTAACGCAATACGACCCATTTGGATTTGGTTTCCAGTCTTGCGGCCTCTTCCACCTCGCCCGGCACCATGGTCAGACCGGCCAGAAGAACCAGCGCCACAAAGGGTGTCCATTGCCAGACATCCCAGAAGATGATCATCGCAAACGCGTTTTGTGGATCGCCGATCCAGTTTATGTCGGCCCCACCCAAAAGTTGGTTCACGACCCCGAATTTCTGATTGAACATGACCTGTCCAAGCAGGCCCACAACCGCATAGGTCGTTGCCATCGGCAAAACCAGGCTGAGCCGCGCCAGCGTTTTCACCAGCGTCAGGCCGGGTTGGTGCAAAACCAGCGCTATTCCCAGACCAAGGGCGATCTGCAATGGCAAGGCCGTCGCAAGCAGAAAAAAGGTCCGTCCCATCGCCTGCCAGAACACCTCGTCCGTCAGGACCGTCCAGTAGTTTTCGAAACCGATGAACTTGACCCGTTTCAACTTGGTGAGATTGTAGAAATGAGCCGAGGTCCAGAGCGCGTAAAGCAGGGGTGCAATTCCGATCAGGGCCAGGCCGACAACCGCCGGACCAATGAATGCAAAAATAGTTTTGCGGGACACCTTACCGCGCATTTCCGTCCTCCGGTTTCCCGCGTTTGGCTGGGATCAAAAGGGCGCATGATCTGCGCCCTTTTTCCTTGGCTTTATTGGGCCAGCGGTTTTTCACCGGAATAGTAACCGGCTTCTTCCAGAACAGCTTCCATCCGGGTGCCGATTTCCTGGGCGCCTTCTTGCGTGGAAACCTCGCCAAGCATCATCTTGGTGCCCCACTCCTGAACGATCTCGGTGATCTCGGGCCATTCCGCAAAACGTGGGCGGAATTCGGGCACACCGTCCTGCCAGCTTTCGACCAGAGCGGGGACAAATTTGAAGTCCTCCAGACCTTCCTCCTGATAGACCGACTGCCGGGCCGGGACGCCGCCACGTTCAAGATACTCGCGTGCATTGGCTTTCGAAGTGGCCCACTGAATGAACAGATACGCTGCGGCCTGTTCGGCCTCGTCCGCCTGGGACGCAACCGCCAGAGAGAACCCGCCCAGCGCAGGCTTGCGACCCGCAGGGCCTGTCGGCTCAGGCGCGATCTCAACACAATCGGCCACTTTCGATGTTTCCGGCGATACAACCGAAGAATAAAACGCCGACCATTCGGTTATCATGGCCACGTCGCCCTGACTGAACGCGTTTACGGTTTCGGCATGATCATAGGCGACGATCCCGTCCGGCATGTATTCCATCAGGTCCTGCCGGAATTGCAGCCCGGCCTGACTTTCGTCGCTCATCAGGTTGGATTTGAACTCATCATCCAGAAACGAGCCGCCAAATGGCCACAAAACACGTGCAAAACTGTCGGCAGACTGGGTTTCGTTGCGCTTGGACTGCAACGCAAAGGCGTGCTTGCCATCCTTGGTCAAAGCCGGGCCATACGTGTCCTTCAGTTCTTGCCAGGTTTCAGGCGGACCATCAAATCCAGCCTCTTCCAGCATGCAGCGGTTGTAGAACATCAAACCGGAATAGTTGTCGAACGGCAGGCCATACAGCGTGTCGTTCCAGCCGCCAAATGCATTCAGCACCAGCGGAAAAAAGTCATCGATATCCAGATCGGGATCAACCGCATCAGGAAACTTGGCCTGCACATCCGCCAGCGGAATAATCCAGTCGTTTTCAGCAAAGTTGCCGATCCATACAAGGTCGATCAGCGCAACATCCAGATCACCGCCCGCCACAAAGTCCCGCACCTGTTCGCCCAGCGCGTTTTCATAAGGGTGTTTGATGACATTGACCTTTATACCGGTTTCTTCTTCGAATTCCGGCAGCATGGCTTCGATCGCTTCATAACCCGGACGCAGCAGGAACACGACATCAATAGTGGTACCTGCATAGGGTTCAGCGGCCTTTTTCAGGCTCCAACCTTCGTCAGCAAAGGTCGCACCGGTCGCAACAATGCTGGCCACAGCTGCGGTGCCAAGCAGGTTTCTAACGGTTTTCATTGTCAGTTCTCCTCCCAGTTCAAATTCACAACGCTTTCATCTTTTGCATCTGTGACAATACAAAAGTATTTTTCGCGCTTGAAAGTCAATACATTTGTTTCTAGTGATAGACAAAAGAAAAGATGCGGACCCCGGGTTCGCAGATGGGGAGGAAACCGCCTTGGCTGGCATCAAAATTGCGGGGCTCAACAAATTCTACGCAGAAACGCAGGCATTGTTCGATGTCAGCCTCGACATCGAAGACAGAGAATTTGTTGTGTTCGTCGGGCCGTCGGGCTGTGGTAAATCAACCTTGTTGCGCACGCTTGCAGGGTTGGAAGCCGTTGATTCAGGCCGTATCGAGATTGACGGTCGCGATGTCACCCACGCAGAGCCGGCCGACCGCGATCTGGCCATGGTGTTCCAGTCTTATGCCCTGTATCCCCACATGACGGTGCGCGAGAACATGGATTTCGGCATGAAGGTCAACGGGTTCGAAACCGCCCTGCGACACGAGCGTATCGCCGAAGCAGCCCGGATTTTGCAATTGGAGGACTACCTTGACCGCAGGCCATCCCAGCTGTCCGGTGGTCAGCGCCAGCGCGTCGCGATTGGGCGGGCCATCGTCAAAAACCCCAAGGTGTTCCTGTTTGATGAGCCTTTGTCGAACCTCGATGCAAAATTGCGCGTTCAGATGCGGGTGGAACTTGAAGGGCTGCATAAACAACTTGCCGCAACCATGATCTACGTGACCCATGATCAGGTCGAGGCGATGACCATGGCGGACAAGATTGTCGTCCTGAACGGCGGTCGGGTGGAACAGGTTGGCACGCCGATGCAACTGTATCATGCGCCCAGTTCCCGGTTCGTGGCCGAGTTTATCGGTTCTCCGGCGATGAACGTGTTTGCGCCCGGCGATATGGCGCGGGACCTGGAAATTCATCCGGATACTGCCTTTGTCGGGTGTCGACCCGAGCATCTGGAACTGCTGCCGGAAGGTGAGGGAAACGCCAATGCGACTGTTCGGGTCCAGGAACAATTGGGCGGTGAAAGCCTGTTGTACCTCACCTTGACCGAACAGAATGAGGTTGTCGCGCGCGTCGATGGGGATGATCAGACCCCGGTTGGTAAAGTGGTTGGCATACGGATCCCCGAGAACCGGCTGCACCAGTTCGACGCCGCCGGACGTGCGATTTAGCGCGCCTGCAATGAACAGGGTCAAGACGCATAACTCAGGATCGAACGCATCTTCTGCTGTATCGCTTGATGAATTCAGTCTCATCATCTTCGATTTTGATGGCGTGATCGCAGATAGCGAGATTATCTCGCTTGCGACCTTGCAAAACACTCTGGCCGATTACGGTATCCACCTACCCTCTGAAACCGTACGCGAGCGTTTTTTGGGCAAGTCCCTGGATGCCATTTTAGAGTTTGTCGCCGAAAATAGCGCAGGCCGTCCGGTCAATGATTTCGCTGAAAACTGGCAATCCGAACTGTTCGAGCGATTTCACAACGAACTGTCACCCATCGCGGATGTCACGGGTTTTCTGGACATTCTCAGGTCATTGAACGTGCCTTATTGCATTGCATCCAGCGGCACGTTCGAAAGGATTGGCGTTGCGCTGGCGGCGATGCAGATGGCCCCCTTGTTCGAATTTGTTTTCAGCGCAGAGCAAGTCGAACGCGGAAAACCGGCACCCGATCTGTTTTTGCATGCCGCAGCACGGGTCGGTGTTGCGCCCGAAACCTGCCTGGTGATCGAAGATTCCCCCTTTGGCGTACGCGCAGCGAAGGCCGCAAACATGCGCTGCGCCGGATTTGTCGGTGGTGCGCACTTGAAAGGCATCGAAGATCATCACGGCGCGTTCCTGCGTCAGCAGGGTGCCGACCTGATCATACGCTCATATGGTGCATTGGCACCCGAGCTTTGCAAAAAGCCAGAAAAACAATAGACGGGTCAAAAGGAATTGGGGGAGATGATGCAGCAATGAGCTATCTTGGCATCGATCTGGGAACATCTGGTCTGCGCGCTCTGTTGCTGGCCGCCGATGGCACGGTGATTGGCTCGGCCGAACACGCTTATACGTCCCAGCACAAACATTCCGGCTGGAGCGAACAAGACCCGGCAGACTGGGTTGACGCGCTGGAAAAGGCGGTTGGGGATCTGCGTCACCGACATCCGGAATTTTCTGATCTGAGCGCGGTCGGAGTGGCGGGTCATATGCATGGCGCAACGCTTTTGGACAAGGCGGGAAAGGTGATACGGCCCTGCATTTTGTGGAACGATACCCGCGCGCACGCTGAAGCACAAAGTCTGGACGCCATGAATGGCGTCCGCGAAATTTCCGGGAACATCGTCTTCCCCGGCTTTACTGCACCTAAACTGCTGTGGGTTAAGACACATGAACCGGACAATTTTGGCCGCGTGGCCAAAGTTCTGCTACCGGCCGCCTATCTGAATTACTATCTCACGGGCGATTATGTGGCCGACATGTCGGACAGCGCGGGCACCTCGTGGTTGGATGTCGCGGGGCGCTGTTGGTCCGACACGCTTTTGGACGCCGGCCAAATGAACACGGCACAGATGCCCAGGCTGGTCGAAGGCTGTCAGCAGGCCGGCGTTCTGCGCCCTGATCTGGCGGCAAGCTGGGGACTTTCAGACTCAGTAGTCGTCGCGGGCGGCGCTGGCGACAATGCGGCCGCGGCGTGCGGTTTGGGCGCATTGAACGAAGGCGACGGGTTTTTGTCGCTTGGCACCTCTGGTGTTTTGCTGGCCGCCCGGGACGGCTATTATCCCGCCCCCGGATCGGCACTGCACACGTTTTGCCACGCAGTCCCGGACCGTTGGTATCAGATGGGCGTCATGCTCTCTGCCACCGACAGTCTGAACTGGCTTGGCCAGATCACCGGCAGGACCCCGTCGGACCTGACCCGAAATCTGGGCGAAACACTGGGTAAACCCGGCCGCGTGCAGTTCTTTCCTTATTTGTCCGGTGAAAGAACACCACATAATGACGCCAGAATTCGCGGCAGCTTTACCGGGCTGGGAAAGGACACTGAACAAAGCGATCTGACCCGTGCGGTCCTGGAAGGCGTCGCATATGGTCTAAGCGATTCCTATGAGGCTCTTGTCGAAACCGGTGCCCGCATTGACCGCCTGATTGCCATCGGCGGCGGGGCCCAATCCTGGTATTGGGTTAAACTGATCGCAACCGTTCTGAACGTCCCGATCGAATTGCCCGCGGACGGAGAGTTCGGGGCGGCGTTGGGCGCAGCGCGTCTTGCCATACTTGCCGGTACCGGCGCGGCACCTGTTGATGTGCTCAAGCCGCCAGAAATCGGCGAA
>JBCCIK010000027.1:0-32528 GCA_039028255.1 Pseudomonadota bacterium
CGCAAGATCGTCAACGGGATGATCCCAGAGGACGCATTGGAAATTCCGATGGAGTATCCAGTCACGACCGAAATTCCTTTGGATGATCCGCGCTATAATCAGGCGCTGTCCGCCTTTTATGCCGAATGCGCGGCACGTCTAAAATCTCTGTCGTCCCAAGGTCAGGATGTGGTGGTGCTGTGTGAAGGAGATCCGTTTTTCTATGGATCATTCATGCATCTTTACAGCCGGTTGCGGGACGTTGCTGATGTAGAAATTGTGCCCGCTATCACCGGTATGTCCGGCGCATGGACCGCAACGGGCGACCCGATTACGTGGGGCGATGACGTTCTGACGGTATTGATGGGTACATTGCCCGAGGATGATCTGGCCCGACGCATGGCGCAAACCGATGCGTTGGTTGTCATGAAGATCGGACGCAACATCGACAAGGTGAAGCGCGCGCTTAGAACAGCCGGCCTGTATGATCGCGCCTGGATCGTCGAGTTTGCGCAGATGCAGAACCAGCGCGTGTGCAAGCTGTCGGATGATTGTGCGGAAATCACGCCGTATTTTTCGATCATCATCGTCCATGGCCAGGGACGGCGGCCATGAACGGGTGGATCAAGATCGCGGGTCTGGGTCCCGGACGAAACGACCTGATAACCCCCGAAGTCACAACCGCACTCGCCGATGCGACCGACGTTGTCGGATACATCCCTTATGTTGCACGGGTGCCTGAACGCGAGGGGCTGACACTGCACGCCAGCGACAACCGTGTTGAACTGGACCGGTCGAAACACGCCTTGCAGATGGCATCCGAAGGCAAGCGTGTGGTCGTGGTATCTTCGGGCGATCCGGGTGTTTTTGCGATGGCGGCCGCCGTTTTCGAAGCGCTTGAAAACGGGCCGGAAGGCTGGCGCGATATTCCTGTCGAGGTCATGCCCGGTATTACCGCAATGTTGGCAGCGTCCGCGCGTGCGGGCGCGCCGCTGGGGCATGATTTCTGCGCCATCAATCTCAGCGACAATCTCAAGCCCTGGTCGCTGATCGAGAAACGATTGCGTCTGGCCGCGCAGGGTGATTTTGCGATGGCGTTTTACAATCCACGCTCGAAGTCGCGCCCGGAAGGCTTTGAGAAAACGCTGGAAATCCTGCGTGAAGAGTGCGAGCCAGAGCGTGTCATCGTATTTGCACGCGCCGTGACCCGGTCCGATGAATCAATGCGCCTGTCGACCCTTGCCGAGGCAACTCCCGACATGGCGGATATGCAGACCGTGGTGATTGTAGGTTCTTCGCTGACCCGCACAATCGAACGCAACGGCGACCCGATCGTTTACACACCGAGGTTCACGCCGGAATGAGCCAGCCACTCCAGAACCTGCGCCACGCCCGACAATTCCCGGCGTTGCGGCAGAACCGGCCGGTCAATCATCAGCACCGGCAGGCCCAGCGCCCGCGCGGCGTCCAGTTTGGCGCGTGCCCCGGTGCCGCCGGCATTCTTGGATACAACCAGATCGATCTTGTGGCGTTGCAGCAATGCCAGATCCTGTTCGACCGAAAACGGCCCGCGTGCCACAACCATATCGTATCGCGCCAAAGGTATACTGTCCGGCCGATCCACCAGCCGCACCAAGTAGTGGTGTTGGGATTGTTCTGTAAATTCAGCCAGATGCATGCGTCCAACGGCCAGAAACACCCGCTGTGCCGGTCCCGCCAAGGCCGCAACCGCCGCCGGGATGCTGGGAACATGCCGCCAGCGATCGCCGTCTTGTGCAACCCAGCGCGGTCGCGTCAGCGCGCTCAGATGCACTCCGGCCTCCTCGCAGGCGGCGACAGCGTTGCGGCTGATTTGTGCGGCAAACGGATGGGTCGCATCCACCAGATGAGTTACAGAGTTGTCGCGCAGGTATCGCACCAGACCGTCGCGACCGCCAAATCCGCCCACACGGACCGGCAGCGGTTGCGGGCGCGGGGTATCAACGCGTCCGGCATAAGAATAGGTCGCCTTGATGCCTTGCTCGGCGATCGCGCGGGCCAGGCTACCGGCCTCAGTTGTGCCGCCAAGGATCAGGAGGTTGGCCATGCATAAAACTCCGTGGTTGACGGTTCTGGGTTTGGGCGAAGATGGACTGGATGGGTTGCCTCCTGCAAGTCTTCACATTCTGGATAAGGCCGAGATTGTAATGGGCCCGCCCCGTCATTTGTCGCTGATACCGGATGCCGGACTGACACGGGTGGAATGGCCGGTTCCGTTTGCTGACGGTCTGCCGATCCTGACCGGGTTTCGCGGACGCCCGACCGTGGTGCTGGCGTCAGGCGATCCGTTCTGGTTCGGCGCGGGTTCGGTGATCGCGCGCACCTTCGACGCAAGCGAATGGACCGCGTTGCCCGGTCAGTCCACGTTTTCGCTGGCGGCCGCACGGCTTGGATGGCCGCTGGAAACCACAATGACATTTGGGTTGCACGCTGCCCCTCTGACACGCTTGCGACCACATCTGTCGCAGGGACTACAAGCTATTCTGCTGTTGCGCGACGGTAAGGCGGTCGCGGAACTGGCAACCTATCTGTCGGAAACGGGATTTGCCGACAGCGCTTTGCATGTGATGGAAGCTTTGGGGGGACCGAAGGAACGCTCCAGCACTGTTTCGCTGACCGAAGCTTTGCTGGGATCGTTCGATCATCCGGTTTGCGTCGGGCTGGATGTAAAGGGTCCTGGGACCGCGCTGCCGAAGGCGTCGGGAAAGCCCGACGATATTTTCGAAACGGACGGCCAGATCACCAAACGCCCTGTGCGCGCCCTGACCCTGTCAGCACTGGCCCCGAAACGCGGTGAGCATTTGTGGGATATCGGCGGTGGAACAGGATCGATCAGCATTGAATGGCTGATGTGCGATGCCAGCCTGACCGCAACGTCCATCGAACCCCTTGAAGATCGGGCGGACCGCATCCGTCGTAATGCCGACACGCTGGGCCAGGATCGGTTGCAGGTGGTACATGGCCCGGCGCCGGATGTCCTGCCGGGCCTGCCAGCGCCTGATGTGGTTTTCATAGGCGGGGGTTTAAGCCCAGATCTGCTGGACTGGTTGCGTGAAAACCTCGCCTCCGGCACTCGTCTCGTGGCCAATGCGGTGACGCTGGAAAGCGGGGCTCTGCTAACCGAATGGCAGGGCAATGTGGGTGGCGAGCTGTTGCGAATCGAACTTGCGCGTGCAGCACATATTGGCCCCAGGCGCGGGTGGAAATCGGCGTATCCGGTTGTGCAATGGAGTGTCACGCTGTGATTGTTGCAGGGTTCGGGTTTTCGTCAGCGGCCAACGTCGCAAGTCTGCGATCGGCCTTTGAGGCCGCATCTGCCGGGTTTTACATCGACGCATTGGCAACGGCGGTCGACAAGGAAGGGCATGCGGCGCTTGCCGGATTTACCGATCTGAGCGCCCTGCCCGTTCATTTCATCGATTTAAGCGATCTGGCCGGACAGCGCACATTGACATGTTCCGCTCGCAGCCGGGCCAGCTACGGCACCGGCAGCGTGGCCGAAGCCGCCGCGCTTGCCGCTGCCGGGCGGGGTGCACGGCTGACTTCACCCAGACACATCTCGCAGGACCGACTGGCCACCTGCGCCGTCGCCATCGGAGGACAGACATGACCGTTCACTTTATCGGCGCTGGGCCGGGTGCCGCCGACCTGCTGACGTTGCGGGGACGCGATATCATCGCCTCTTGCCCGGTCTGCCTGTATGCAGGCTCACTGGTGCCCGAGGAAATCCTGGGCCATTGCCCGGACGGCGCAAAAATCGTGAACACCGCACCGATGGATCTGGATCAGATCATGGCGGAAATCCAGACAGCGCATGACGCGGGTCACGATGTTGCCCGTCTGCATTCCGGCGATCTGTCGGTCTGGTCTGCCATGGGCGAACAGCTTCGGCGGCTGCGCGCGATGGGCATCCCGGTCAGCGTCACACCGGGTGTTCCGTCTTTCGCTGCTGCCGCTGCCGCATTGGGTGCGGAACTGACACTGCCCGGATTGGCGCAATCCGTGGTTCTGACACGAACTCCGGGCCGCGCATCTTCGATGCCGGACGGCGAAAGCCTGACAAATTTCGCGCGCACCGGGGCGACCCTGGCCATTCACCTGTCGATCGGCAATCTAGATGCGGTTATTGCAGAGCTAAGCCCGTCCTACGGCGCGGACTGCCCGGTGGCCGTTGTCTATCGCGCAAGCTGGCCGGATGAGCGGATCATTCGCGCCACGCTCGCAACGTTGAAAGAAGCGGTGGATCAGAGTATTTCGCGCACGGCCCTTATCATTGTGGGCCCGGCACTTGCAGGGGAAGGATTCGAAGAAAGTTGCCTGTATTCAAAAACCTACGACCGGCGCTATCGCCCACAAAGCGCAGACAGCCCCTGGTCAGGCTGGAGACCCGAGGATGAGTGAGGCGATGATCAACCCGCCCGGCCTGCTGATTTCCGCCCCCTCGTCAGGCACGGGAAAAACAACCGTGATGCTGGGGCTGCTCAGAGCGCTGGCAGAAGACGGGCTGACAGTTCAGCCATTCAAAAGCGGGCCGGACTATATCGACCCTGCATTTCATCGCGCAGCGGCGGGACGGGCATCGTTCAATCTGGACAGCTGGGCGATGAGCGCCCCTTTGATTGACGCGATCTCGACACAGGCTGCGGGCGCGGACATCGTTGTCGCCGAAGGGTCGATGGGGCTGTTCGACGGTGTTGCCAAACCGGGTGAGCTGGGTCACGGGTCCAGTGCGGAAACGGCCTTGCGGATGGGCTGGCCGGTGATTCTGGTGCTGGATGTCGGCGGGCAGGCGCAATCGGCGGCCGCAACAGCGCTGGGATTTCGCATGTACAATCCGGACCTGCCTTTTGCGGGGGTCATCCTGAATCGTTGCGCCAGCCCACGGCATGAACGTCTGACGCGGCTTGGCATGGAGCAGGCCGGTCTGCCGGTTCTGGGCGTGCTGCCGCGCCGTGGAGACCTGACGCTGCCTGAACGGCACCTGGGACTTATACAGGCTGTCGAACATCCCGATCTGGAAAGCGCAATCGCCGGATATGCTGCGTTTTTACGCGAACACGTCGATCTTGACGCGATCAAGCGGGCGGCTTCCTCAGGCCCAGGCGGGCCATCGTCAGCCGCGCTGCCGCGCCCTCCGGCCCAGCGCATCGCTTTGGCCCGGGATGCCGCATTCTCGTTCACATATCCGCACCTGCTGGAAGGATGGCAGGCAGCCGGAGCCGAAGTAATGCCGTTCTCACCCTTGGCCAACGAGGCCCCGGACGAAAGCGCCGATCTGGTCTGGTTGCCCGGTGGCTATCCGGAATTGCACGCCGGGACTCTGGCGGAGGCGACCACGTTCCTGAACGGGCTGCGTACACATGCGGAAACCAGACCGGTCCACGGAGAGTGCGGCGGTTACATGGCGCTGGGTGAAGCATTGATCGACAAAGACGGCACACGACACAAGATGGCCGGTTTGCTGGGGCTTGTGACCTCGTACGAGAAACGCAAGTTCAATCTTGGGTACAGGCGGGCGGAACTACTGACTGCAATGCCGGGTTTCGCCGCCGGTTCCGCACTGCGCGGGCACGAGTTTCATTATTCCTCGATTGTCGATCAGCCGGATGCCCCGCTGGCACGGGTATTCGATGCCGAAGGCACCGAAGGACCCCAGACAGGATCCGTTCGCGGCAACGTCACCGGTACGTTCTTTCATCTGATCAATGAGGCCGTTGCATGAGCGGCTTTGTGTCGTTCGTCGGCTCCGGTCCGGGCGACCCCGAACTCTTGACGCTAAAGGCAGTGGATCGCATGCAGCGGGCGGACGCGGTGTTGTTTGACGATTTGTCCAGCGGGCCGATCCTGACCCACGCGTGCGAAGACGCGGATCTGGTGGGCGTTGGCAAACGGGCTGGCCGCCCTTCGCCCAAGCAGAACCATGTCAGCCGTCTGCTGATCGAATATGCGCAGACCGGGGCCAGGGTCGTGCGGTTGAAATCCGGCGATGGCGGTCTGTTTGGGCGGCTGGAGGAAGAGCTTGTCGCCTTGCGCGATGCGGGTATCGCCTACGAAATCATACCGGGCGTTCCGTCGGCGGCGGCGGCTGCTGCTGCTGCCGGAATTCCGTTGACGCGCCGACTGACGGCGCGCCGGGTGCAGTTCGTCACAGGTCACGATGTCAGCGGCAAGCTGCCGTCAGATCTGAACCTGCCGGCGCTGGCCGACGCCCTGGCCACCACGGTTGTTTTTATGGGAAAGCGGACATTTCCCCTTTTGGTGGACGCCCTGCACGCGCATGGGCTGCCGCTGGACACACCGGCCCTGATGGCCGAAGCCGTTTCAACACCGGATCAAAGGCTGCATCGATCCACGATCGGGGGCCTGTCCGATCTTCTTGAGGCCGATGTCGGCACCGCACCGGCGCTGATCCTGTATGGTCCATTGGCGGACTTGCCGGATGTATGATCTGACCCTCATCGGTATTGGCACCGGCAACCCCGATCATGTGACGTATCAGGGCGCACAGGCCATTTGCGATGCGGACCTGATCCTGATCCCGCGCAAGGGTGAAAATAAAACCGATCTGGCCGGGCTTCGTGAACAAATGATTGAACAGATTACTGAAACGCCACCGCAACTGGCGTATTTCGATATTCCTGACCGGCGCGCGGACGATGGGTATTTGAGCGGGGTCGATACGTGGCATGACGAGATTGCGAGGCGCTGGCAATCTGCAATTGCGGCGTATCCCGCAGCCCGAAATGTCGCCTTGCTGATATGGGGGGACCCGTCGCTGTATGACAGCTCGTTGCGCATTGCCGCCAAATTGGACCCGCAACCTGCCACGCGGGTTATTCCCGGTATCACCGCCTTGCAGGCCCTGACAGCTGCTCATGCTATCCCGATCAATGACGTTGGGGCGCCTTACACCGTGACAACCGGGCGGCGTCTGAGACAGCAGGGTTGGCCGGACGAGGCGTCAAAGGTTGCCGTCATGCTGGACGGTGAGTGTTCGTTTCAATGTCTGGACATGGCGCAATACGACATATGGTGGGGCGCCTATGTCGGCATGAAGGAACAAATCCTGAAACACGGCAAATTGGCCGATGTTGCGCAGGAAATCATTGAAATCCGCGCCAGTGCCCGGGCCAGACATGGGTGGATCATGGATGTCTACCTGCTGAAAAAACACCCGGCATAACCGCGAAAACCACGGTTTTGCCCCGGTATCGACCCCTGCCCTGCAACATTTGCACGACAATCCGGACGGCGGAAAGCAAGGCACTCCAAACAATATGAGTGCGTATGGCACCGTTTTCTGGCAAACATCGCGTATTCAACCTGTTGGAGGCCGCTTTATGAGAACGCTGTCTGTCCTGTTCTGCCTGCTTGGATTGCCTGTGTGGGCAGATGTGCAACTGCCGGGTTGGGCTGTTTTTCCCAGCGACAAAAGCTATCAGCAGTTGGTTGATGATACCAAATCAGCGGTCAAGCAAAACGGTTTGATCGTTGTCACGCAGGCTGGCCCGACCAAAGCGGCCGCCGCCCGGGGGATTACGATACCCGGCAATCGGGTTATCGGTGTGTTCAACAATGATTTCGCTGTACGCGTGCTGGAAACGTCCACAGCCGCCATGATCGAAGCACCGATCCGATTTTACGTGACCGAGAATGAGGACGGCACCGCAACCCTGTCGTACAAGACGCCCGGTTTTGTTTTCGAGCCTTACTTTGCCGAAGGCGGTCAGGCCCTGGCCGACATTGCCGCAGAATTGGACCTGAAGTTCCGGCTGATCGCCGAAATCGCAGCCAAATAGTCACACTGGCGTGATCCGACTTGCCTCTGCCCCCGTACTCGGACATCTGCTTCGCCATGACCATTTCGGAGCTTGACTGATGCAGGACCTGTCGCCCCGCGCCGCGGATCTTTTGGCCCAACGTTTGCACGAGGCGGGGTGTCGCCACGCGTTTGGCATGCCCGGAGGCGAAGTTCTAACGCTGGTGGATGCGCTGGAACATGCCGGGATCGCCTTTCATCTGACCAAACATGAAAATGCGGCAGGGTTCATGGCCGAGGCGGTCCATCACCGCGACGGCGCGCCTGCCATTCTGGTGGCAACCCTGGGTCCGGGTGCTATGAACGGGATCAATGTTGTGGCCAACGCCTTGCAGGATCGCGTGCCAATGATCGTGCTGACCGGCTGCGTCGACGCGGATGAGGCGCTGACCTACACACATCAGGTGATGGATCATTCTGACGTCTATCGCTCGATCACCAAAGGTACATACAGGCTGACGGCAGAAGGTGCGGATATCGTCGCTGACAAGGCTGTGTCGCTGGCCAATCAACCTCGACCCGGGCCGGTGCATATCGACGTTCCGATCTCGGTGGCGGATACGCGCGTGTCTGTGACCAGACGCCGCCGTCTGGCCAAACCTGCGGCCGTGGCGCCCGAAGGCGATTGCCTGTCCAAAGCGCGCCGCTGGGTGGGCGCATCCGAACGCCCGCTGGCGATTGTCGGGCTGGATGTGCTGTACGACGATTCGCGCGCGGTTGTGCAGGCGTTCCTTGAGCATTTCAACATCCCCTTTGTCACGACATACAAAGCCAAAGGGATCGTGCCAGAAGACCACCCGCTGTGTCTGGGAGGCGCGGGCCTGTCACCTTTGGCCGACGGACACCTGGTTCCACTGGTAAAACAGGCCGACCTGATCCTGTGTCTTGGCTACGACCCAATTGAAATGCGCCCCGGCTGGCGTGAAATCTGGGATCCGGATGATACACCGGTCATAGATATCTCTGCGGTGATAAATGATCACTACATGCATCAGGCCGGTCTGAACCTTGTGGCCGATACCGGCGCAACTCTGGAGGCCATAGCCAAGGGCAATCCGGCCCGCGCAACATGGCCCGACAAAGAACCCGAAGCGGTAAAGGCTGCACTTGCCGAGGCATTCCCCCGCGATGAAGACTGGGGACCCGCCGCCGTTATTGCCGAAAGCCGCGCCGCCCTGCCTGCCGAGACACTCGCCACTGCGGACAGCGGCGCACACCGTATTCTGCTGAGCCAGATGTGGGCCTGTTCCGAACCGCGAGGACTGATCCAGTCTTCGGCGCTGTGCACGATGGGATGCGCCGTTCCCATGGCGATAGGTTTGAAACTTGCCCAGCCTGACCGCCCCGTTATCAGCTTTTCAGGCGATGCTGGGTTCCTGATGGTCGCCGGAGAGCTGTCGACCGCTGCTGAATTGGGCGGCAATCCGATTTTTCTGGTGTTTGCCGATGCCAGCCTTGCCCTGATCGAACTGAAGCAGCGTCAGCGGCAGATGGGCAACCGGGGTGTGGATTTCAATCGACACGACTTTGCGGCGCTGGGGCGCGCATTGGGCGGTTATGGACACACAGTGCGCAACCGCTCGGATCTGAGGGCGGCTCTGGAAACGGCAATCAAAGCCGACAGGTTCACGGTCATCGCCGCCGAAATCGACCGAGGAGGCTATGATGGCCGGATCTGACGGACCGCTGAAGGGCGTCAAAGTGCTGGATCTGTCCCGCATACTGGCCGGCCCGACCTGCACACAATTGCTGGGCGATCTTGGTGCCAGCGTGATCAAGATCGAAAACCCGGCAACAGGCGGCGACGACACCCGGCAATGGGGGCCTCCGTATGTCGAAGATGCGGATGGCAACCGCTCGGATCTGAGCGCGTATTTCATGGCCGCCAACCGCAACAAGAAATCGGTCGCGCTGGATATCACCACGTCCGACGGGCAAGCGCAGATCAAGCGTCTGGCGGCGCAGGCCGATATACTGATCGAAAACTTCAAACCCGGCGGTCTGGCAAAATACGGTCTGGATTACGAACACCTTTCACAAGATCTGCCCGGGCTCGTCTATTGTTCGATTTCGGGATACGGGCAAACCGGACCCAATTCCGCAAAGCCGGGTTACGATCTTATGGCGCAAGGATTTGGTGGCATCATGTCCCTGACCGGCGATCCGCAGGGTGCCCCGATGAAAGTTGGTGTCGGCATCGCCGACGTCATGTGTGGCATGTACGCCGCTGTGGGTATTCTGGCGGCCCTGCGACACCGCGATCTGACAGGTGAAGGCCAACAGATCGATCTGGCTTTGGTCGACTCGCAGGTGGCTTGGCTGATCAACGAAGGTGTCAATTATCTGACCTCGGGCCAGGTCCCGCAGCGGCGCGGCAACGGGCATCCGAACATCGTGCCCTATGACGTCTACGAAACCTCTGACGGTCATGTGATCCTTGCGGTTGGAAACGACAGCCAATTCAGACGTTTCTGCGACTTTATCGGTCGGGCAGACCTGGCCGATGATCCTTGTTTTGCCACCAATCCGGCGCGGCTGGAACATCGCAACGCCCTGAATGCAATTCTGCGACCTGCGATGAAGACCCAGACCACCCGCATCGTCATTTCTCAACTGGAAGCGATGAAAGTTCCAGTCGGACCGGTACAGACACTGGATCAGGTTTTTGACACCGATCAGGTGGCAGCCCGAAACATGCAGATTGCCATGCCCGCGCAGCCGGCCGAGGTGAAACTGATCGGGAATCCCCTGAACCTGTCGCGTACTCCTGTAACATATCGCACCGCACCGCCGGTTTGCGGGGCGGATACCGAAGCTGTTCTGAACGCCGAAAACCCGTTCGATGACTGAAACACTTGCCTAATTCGGCGGCATGTTGCTGAAACATGCCCTTGAATCGGCGGTTTTTTTCAATTTTTGCACACACGGGTTTTCACCAATTCGAGAGCGAGGTCGATACTGTTACGACCCGCCCACACACTCTGGTAAACCGAACAGTGTGAAATATTGCAATCAGATTGGACCTGAGCATGAAGCAAGACGTTTTTGGACAGATGAACACTCTGACCCACCCGGCAGCAGTCGAAGCGTGGGATGGTGTTCTGCTCGGGTTCATGGCGCACGCGGCCGTCACACCGCAACATTTGGGCAAGGTGCTGGAGCTTGAGCCCGATTTTGCGCTGGGTCATGCCATCAAAGGTCTGTTCATGGTCCTTTTGGGTCGTCGCGAAATGCTGCCTGTGGCGGCTGATGCTTTGACGGCGGCCAATGCTGCGATGACCCGTCAGCCAGTTTCCAGTCGTGAGCGTTTGTATGTCGACGCGCTGGCGCTGTATCTTTCCGATCTGCCGTCACAGGCGGTGCAGAAATTCGAAGAGGTTCTGCGGACTCATCCCGAAGATTCGCTGGCCATGAAGCTGAGCCATGCCACCCGGTTTGTGCTGGGTGATGCCAAAGGTATGCTGCGGTCGGTTGAACGGGTATTGCCCGCCTACGAACCTGACCACGCCGGGCGCGGATACCTGCTGGGATGTCATTCATTCGCGCTGGAAGAAACCGGAGCCTATGAGCGGGCGGAAATCGCCGGCAGGCAGGCGTTGTGGATGGTGTCGGACGACGCCTGGGGTTTGCACGCGGTGGCGCATGTGCACGAGATGACGGGCAACGCCCAGCTTGGGCTGGACTGGCTGGCTGGTCGCGAGGACGCATGGGCGCATTGTAATAACTTCCGGTACCACGTGTGGTGGCACAAGGCATTGATGCATCTTGACCTAGGTCAGGTCGACCGGGTGATCGAGCTGTATGATGCACATATCCGCAGCGATAAGACCGACGATTACCGCGATATATCCAATGCGACATCGCTGCTGTCGCGACTGGAACTGGAAGGTGTCCACGTGGGTGACCGCTGGGAGGAACTGGCGGATCTCAGCGCCGCACGAACCGAAGATGGCTGTCTGATCTTTGCCGATCTTCACTATCTGCTGGCCCTGACCGGGGACAACCGGTCGGACGCGACCGGCAAGATGTTGCAGCGCATCCAGAGGGATGCGCAACGCAATCACGGCGACACGCCGATCCGTATGTCGGATCCCGGTGTTGCCGCCGCAAAAGGGTTGGAGGCGTTTGGCGAAGGTCTCTATGGCGATGCGTTCGACTTCCTGTCCAATGCGCGTGCCGGCATGCAACTTGCCGGTGGCAGCCACGCCCAGCGTGATGTATTCGAGCGCATCACTATCGATTCCGGCCTGCGCGCGGGCCGTCTTGATGCGGTTGAACGCATTCTGGATGACCGGCGCGCCAAACGCGCCGGTGGCGAGGACAATTACGCACTTGCGCGCCGCGCCCTGATCGACGCGGCCCGCGACAACGGCGACGCACAGAGCGTCCCGGCTGAATAACAAAGACCAAGAAGGACAGAAAAAGTATGGCGACTGCATCGCCCGCTTCTGATTTTGCCCCGGTTGCGGCTCAGGCCGCGACCCCAGCGTCGCGCGTGCGTGACCCGCGCCTGGATTTCTATCGCGGCATTGCGATGTTCATCATCCTCATCGCCCATATTCCCAACGATCCTTGGGCCAGATGGATTCCGGCCCGCTTTGGATTTTCCGATGCCACAGAAATTTTTGTGTTCTGCTCGGGCATGGCCTCGGCGATTGCCTTTGGCGGAGCGTTCCTGCGCAAGGGCTGGTGGATGGGTACGGCCCGCGTGACCTTTCGTATATGGCAGGTTTACTGGGCGCATATCTGCCTGTTCTTCTTTGTGGCCATGACCATGGCCGCCCTGGACAACTCTGGTCTGTTCGAAAAAAGCTATGTGTCATCGTTGAACCTACAGCATTTTTTCAGCGATCCGCTGCCGCAGATGGTTGGTCTGTTTACCCTGACTTACGTACCAAACTACTTTGACATCCTGCCGATGTACCTTGTGGTTCTTGCGTTGATGCCGCTGTTCATGGCGCTGTCGCGGATCGGAGTCTGGGCTGTTGCGGCCGCCTCGGTCGCAATATGGCTGATTGCACAAACCGGCGTTCTGGCGCTTCCGGCCGAACCGTGGTCGCAACGCCAGTGGTTCTTTAACCCGTTCGGCTGGCAGTTACTGTTCTTTACCGGGTTTGCGTTCATGCGCGGTTGGATACCCGCCCCTCCGGTGTCAAAGACGCTGATCTGGGCCGCGATTGCGTTTCTGGTTCTGTCCGCGCCCATCGGGTCGTGGAAAGTCTTTCTTTGGGTGCAGGCAGCCGTCCCCGGTCTGGCCGAGGAAATCCGCGAGCTTTGGCCCCTGACCAAGGAACTGCGCAGCAAGACCGAGTTTGGCCTGTTGCGGTATCTCCATTTCCTGTCGCTGGCCTATTTGGGTTGGGTTGTCGCCGGCGCGCATGGCCACCGCCTGATCGCATCCGGGCACGGACTGGGCGCGCGTCTCTGGCAGGTGATTCTGACCTTGGTCACAAAGGTCGGACAGCAATCGCTTGCAGTTTTTGTGTTTTCGATGGCCGCGGCGCGCCTGATCGGCGTGGCGCTGGATATGGCTGGGCGGGATGTTGCCACTGTGTTTGTCGCAAACATGATCGGCTTTGCAATGATCATCGGCGTGGCCTATTTGGCCGCTTGGTTCAAGTCTCAGCCCTGGAAATCAAAGCAATGAGTTTAACACGCCGCGCATTCCTGGCCTCGACGTCAGCCTTGTTTCTCGCGCCAGCCACTTTTGCGACCGGTGGTGCGGCGCCGTTTGATCGCAACGACGTGATCGAAATGGCCCGCGATCTGGCCAGCCGGCCATTTGCCGAACGTGAAATGGTGCCGCAGGAGTGGCAGGACCTGACCTATTCGCAGTACCGGTCAATCCGCTTCCGGCTGGACAGGGCGTTGTGGTACGAGACGGAAACGCCGTTCAATATCGATTTCTTCACGCCGGGTCTTTATTTCCCGCGCACGGTCAAGGTGTCGACGGTGGAAAACGGTATGGCCAAGCCGGTCGCCTTCGACCTTGCGATGTTCGACAAGTCGGAAGACGTTCCAAGCCTGCCGATTGACGAAACCCTTGGGTTTTCCGGCCTGCGTCTGCGCACGGAAATGCACCGTCCGGGCAAAACCGACGAATTCTGCGTGTGGCAAGGCGCCAGCTATTTCCGTGCCATCGGTCTGCATGAGGTCTATGGCCTGTCAGCACGGGGTCTGGCGCTGAAAACCGGGGATCCGGATGGCGAAGAATTTCCCGAATTCATCCGCTTCTGGCTGGAACGCCCAGAGCCCGGACAAGGCAATATGGTGGTGCACGCGTTGATGGACAGTCCCAGCGTGACCGGGGCCTACCGCTTTAACGTCACCGCAGGTGCAGACTGTATCATGGATATCGAAGCCACGTTGTTTCCACGTACAGAACTGGATCACGTTGGCATTGCGCCAGGCACGTCCATGTTCCTGTTCGATCAGACCAATCACAGCCGGTTCGACGATTTCCGCCCCGCCGTGCATGACAGCGATGGCCTGTTGATCCGCAATGGCGCGGGCGAGGTAATCTGGCGCCCACTTGCGAATCCCACTCGCCTGCAAATCTCGTCCTTTGTGGACACCAACCCCAAAGGCTTTGGCCTGATGCAGCGCAAACGCGCGTTTTCGGACTATGCCGACCTTGAAGCGAATTACCACAAACGCCCCAGCCTGTGGGTTGAACCCGGCGACGCGTGGGGCAAAGGCACGGTAACGCTTGTCGAAATCCCGGCGGATCAGGAGATTTATGATAACATCGTCGCGTATTGGCGTCCGGCGCAGCCCTATGCTGCGGGCGAACAGGTTGACCTGTCGTATCGTCTGATTTGGGGCGAAGAGCCCCAGCGCACGCCCATGCCGCGTGTTATCAACACAGCCATGGGCGAAAATACCTTTGGCGAAGGTCGTCTGGCCGTGATCGACTTCGAACCCAGCGAATTGTTTGAGGATCTGGACGCGGTCAGTATCTTCGCCAATTCGCCCCATGCAGAAACCTCGGACGGGGTGTTGCAGCGCAATCCGGACACAGGCGGCGTGCGTCTGGCATTTTCCTTTCAGCCGGTTGAGCGTGATCACGTCGAACTGCGCGCGCAGTTGCTAGTCGACAAGCAACCCGCCTCTGAAGTCTGGCTGTACCGTTGGACTGCATGAGCCGCGATTTACATATCATGCCGCCAGAGGCACCGCTTGCCATGCCGGCGCAAGACTTCAGCGCCGGATTCCGCGATGCGCAAGTGCCCTCGGCGCGGCGCGCGTCGAACGGGTTTTGGCGGGCTCTGGCGTTTTCGCCTGCCATGGCGGCAACCCTTGGCCTGTTATGGGTGATGACAGACTGGTTTGGATCCGAGGGGATCAACCTGATCGAAGCCGTCCTGTTGGCGCTGATCTCGTTCAATTTCTTCTGGATCTCGTTTACGGTCTGCACTGTTTTGCTGGGCATGGTGTCGCTGTCGCGACAGCAGCGTCCGATCAGGCAGACCCGGGCGCAACCTTTGCGCGTTGCGTTGCTGATGCCGGTCTACAACGAGGTTCCGTGGAACGTTCTGGGCAATGCCCGCACGATGCTGGAAGACCTGCGCAAACGCGGCGGTCAGCACGACTATGCCATGTTCATCCTGTCGGATACGCGCGACCCCGATATCGCGGCGCAGGAACAAACCAGTATCGAGGCGCTGCGGACCACCCTGGCGCCTGATCTCAGGTTGTACTACCGCCGCAGGGCGCAAAACACGGATCGCAAGGTGGGCAACATTGCAGACTGGGTCAGTCGCTGGGGTGGTGACTGGGATGCAATGCTGGTTCTGGACGCCGACAGCCTTATGACCGGCCGCGCGATTTCCCGACTGACCGACGCGCTGGCGCGCGACCCCGGCGCGGGCCTGATCCAAAGCTACCCCCAACTGATCGGCGCTCAGTCGGTTTTTGCCCGGATGCAGCAGTTCGCCAATGGTGTCTATGGCATCGCCTTTGCCGAAGGTCTGGCCAGATGGTGCGGACAGGAAGGCAATTACTGGGGGCACAACGCAATCATTCGCACCAAGGCATTTGCCACCTGCGCGGGTTTGCCAAAGCTGCGCTCGTTTTCCGGTCAATCACGGCTGATCATGAGCCACGACTTTGTCGAGGCCGGCCTGCTGCGGCGCGCGGGCTGGGGCGTGCGGTTTCTGCCTCGCATACGCGGATCTTACGAAGAAACCCCGCCTACACTGATCGACCACGCCATGCGGGACCGGCGCTGGTGTCAGGGCAATCTGCAACACCTGAAATTGCTGGGATCACGCGGCTTTCGCTCGGTTTCGCGCTTTCACATGTTTCATGGGGCCGTCGGGTATCTAATGTCGCCGCTATGGTTTGCCCTGCTGGTGATGTGGGCGTTGATCGGTCAAGGCCAGGAAGCCTCGGTTCTGCACTATTTCAGCCCTGACAATCCGTTGTTCCCGCAATGGCCCGAGATGACAGAAACCCGTCATGTTCTGATCATTCTGGTGATGTATGCCATGCTGCTGGCGCCCAAGGTCCTTGGGGTTGCGGCCTTGCCGCTTAGCGGAGTGCGATATTCGGATTTCGGCGGCAGGCGGCGTTTTTTGTCGTAATTCCTGGCCGAAGTCGTCTTGTCCATCCTGTATGCGCCAATTCTGATGGTCCAGCAAATGATTGCGGTTTTCCGCACGGCTTTGGGTGTGCAAAAAGGCTGGTCGCCGCAAGCGCGGGATGGCGGCAGCTACAGCCTGCGCACCCTGATCCTGTGCCACACGCTTGAAACCGTCAGTGGCGTCGCGCTGAGCATCGGTATCCTGTCGGGACTGGTGTCATTTTGGCTTGTGCCTATTGCAATCAGCCTGGCGCTGGCGATCCCGCTCTCGGCGCTCAGCGGCGTCTCGGCCGGGGCGGCCCGCCGGGTGGTGGGCATGCGCGAAGATTTCAACGAACCTGCCATCACGCGCCTGGCACGTCGCCATCGAAGCGAGTTGAAACACCTGATCGAAGGTCGCAGTGGCCTGACGCCGGCCGAATAGGCGCGATCAGCCTCCGGGCAGACCCTCGTACCAGTCGACCATCATGTCCGCCCATCCTGCCGGAACGTTGTGCCCGCCCGGAAACAGGGCAAACTCCAGCGCGCTGCCGTCGGCACATCCGCTCCACTTGCGACGCATGAACTGATCCGTGTTTGAAAATCCGCTGGGCTTGGTGTCGTTACATTCATTTGCAACGCGCCAGATTTCCAGACCGGCAAAGATATCGCCCTGATGAAACCGGCCCCCGCCCAGTATACGCCCTTCCAGGGGAACCACGTTATCCGTCCAGCCATGTGTGTGAAACATCCGAACAGGACCCGCACAGGTTTCAGGATGGGGGCGCCAGAACCCACCTGAAACCGGCACATAGGCCGAAAATGTCTGCGGCGCGGCACAGGCCAGGTAATTGACCATGAATCCACCGGCAGAAAATCCGCCCAGAACAACGCGGTCGCTGTCGATGCCAAAGCGGTCCGTGGCATCAGCCACAACCTCGGTCAGAAATGCGGTTTCGTCGCGCCCTTCCCATCCGGGATAGAAGTTCCAGCTTTTGCGTCCGTTGCGCAATGCGCCTTCGGGGGCCATTACCGCGTATCCCCTGTCCAGCAGCGGTTCGACCATGCCGCGATTGTTCATCGTGCCGGATCCACTGCCGCCATAACCGTGCAGAAACACAACCAACGGCGGATTTTCTACATCAGGAAGTTCGATATGATAAGCACCGTTTGCGGTTTCGCAGACGTCATCGCCGTTGCCGCAGGCCGCCAGCGCCGACTGGCCCGAGATGGCAAGACACACAGCCAGCCAATAGTTTACGCGCATCACGAGTCCTCAATAAAAGTTTCGACAGGTAGCCCGGCACGTACCCATCCTGGACCCGCCGCCGACCCCAGCATACCTGCGGGCACATCAATGATATTGGCAAACCCCGCCTGTGTCAGCGAATTACTGAGCCGCGCAGATCGGACTCCGCGCGCGCAGATCAACGCAATCCGGGCCGTCCGGTCCCCATCTGCCAGATCGCTTAATGCCTGAACAAAGTCATTACGCCGCATGTCCAGCGGTGTGGCCCCCTGGCCAATACCGGTTGCGCGCCATTCCTGCGGGGTACGGATATCGATCAGCAGAACCTCCCCGGACCGGGCCTGCGCATGGGCCTGTGCAACATCCATCTGGCCACCGGAATAATCCGGAGGGATCAAACGGTATTCCCGGATGGCAATCCCGGCAGCGATAGCTGACACGCCGCCCAGAACAACCCATCTGCGGGTCCGCCTTGCCCTGTCCGTCATTCACCAGCTCCTGCAATCTCGGGCAGGTTTTAGCACAGCCCCTTGATCAAGTTCACTTTGAAATCCGAATTGCCGATCAAGTTTGCGTCACTATCACGCAGAAAAGGTATGTAATAATTACCCTTCTTGACCTCGGGGAACCTTGCATTTTTTGAACAGTCATTAAATTATCCTTTCCAAAATCTTAGAACACTGACCGCTCAGACCGGAGTATCGCACTTGTCCCTATTCCTCATCGCGGCCCTTCCCTTTCTTGGCGCTGTTTTTCCAGCCCTTCTGATCCGGGCGGGACGAAATGCAGCCGCTTCCGCTGCGGGGCTGACGACATTTCTGGCGTTGATGGGCCTGCTGATCCATATTCCGGCCGTCATGCGTGGCGAGGTGGTGACCGCTCAGTTCAACTGGATACCCTCACTGGGCCTGAATGCGAATTTCATGTTGGACGGGCTTGGATTTCTGTTTGCCCTGCTGATCCTTGGCATTGGTCTTTTGATTATTCTCTATGCCCGGTTCTATCTGTCCCGAGAGGATCCCATGGGGCAGTTCTATACTTATCTGCTGCTGTTTCAGGGCGCGATGGTCGGAATAGTATTGTCTGACAACATACTGCTTTTGCTGATCTTCTGGGAACTCACCTCGCTCAGCTCATTTCTGTTGATCGGATATTGGAAACATCTGCCCGAAGGCCGTCAGGGTGCGCGCATGGCCCTGGCCGTGACCGGCGGAGGCGGGTTGGCCATGATCGCGGGAATGCTGATCCTTGGCAATATCGTGGGTTCTTATGATCTGAGTGTCATTTTGCAGAACAAGGATCTGATCCAGGCCTCACCTTATTACCTGCCGGCCCTGATCCTGATCTTGCTGGGCTGTTTCACCAAATCGGCGCAGTTTCCGTTCCATTTCTGGTTGCCACATGCCATGGCCGCGCCAACACCGGTGTCCGCTTATCTGCATTCGGCAACAATGGTAAAGGCCGGTCTGTTTCTGATGGCCCGAATGTGGCCTGTCCTGTCCGGAACCGACGCGTGGTTCTACATCGTGGCCACCACGGGTCTTGTGACCATGCTGATCGGAGCGGTGATTGCGCTGTTCAAGGATGATCTGAAGGCTTTGCTGGCGTTTTCGACGTTGTCACATTTGGGTCTGGTGACCATGTTGCTGGGCTTTGGCACAAAATTCGCCGCCGTGGCGGCCGTATTTCACATCATCAACCATGCAACGTTCAAGGCCGCCTTGTTCATGACCGCCGGAATCGTGGATCACGAAACGGGAACCCGCGACATCAAACGACTGGGCGGATTGCGCCACCTGATGCCCGTTACTTTCACCATCGGCACAATCGCCGCGCTTTCCATGGCCGGATTGCCGCCGCTGAACGGTTTCCTGTCGAAAGAGATGATGCTGGAGGAGACAACCAGAGCCATCTGGCTGAACTCTGATTATCTGGTGCCAGGGCTGGCGCTGCTGGCCGCGTTGTTTTCGGCCGCCTATTCATTCCGTTTCGTCAGCCACGTTTTCCTTGGCCCGCAACGCGATGATTATCCTGCCAAACCTCATGACCCGCCTGTTGGCCTGTGGCTCGCGCCGGCATTTCTTGTGGTTCTGGTTGTGCTGATCGGCCTGTATTCAGCAGCGATTGTCGGACCGTTGGTCGCCGTTGTTTCAAGCGCTGTGATCGGCGGTGAAAAACTGCCCTATTATTCCTTGAAACTGTGGCACGGGTTCACGCCTGCGCTGTACATGTCCGTTGTCGCGACCTTGGGTGGTTTGTTCCTGCTTGCGTTGCATCCGCGCGCCGAACAGGTTTGGAACACCCTGCCCCGCCCCGAAGCCAAGATCATTTTTGACAGGGTGATCCGCGCTGCGACCCAGCTGAGCCGCTGGATCACGGACGAGTTGCACAACGGTGTTCTTAGCCGCTATGCGATCATCTTTGTCGCCTTTACAGTCGGCCTGGGCTATTATGCGTACTCCACCGGTACGATCGGGGTTGAAACCCGCGTGCCGCTGCCCGCTCAGTTTATCCCGATCATTGGTTGGATCAGTCTGGTTGGTGCAACGCTGGGCATCATGTGGTTCCACCGCAATCGTCTTTTGTCGCTTGTGCTGATCGGGGTTGTCGGGCTGATTGTTTCGGTTGCGTTCAACTATCTCTCGGCCCCGGATCTGGCGCTGACGCAGATTTCCGTCGAAGTGGTGACCATGATCCTGCTGCTGCTGTCACTGAATTTTCTGCCCACCGAAACCCCGATGGACAGCAGCACGGCGCGGCGCTGGCGGGATGCGGCAATTTCCGTGGTTGCGGGCGTTGGAACGGGTGCTTTGATCTACGCGATCATGTTGCGCGATTTCGCCTTTCCAACAATCTCGGACTTTCACCTGGCCAATTCGTACAAAGGCGGCGGCGGCACCAATGTAGTGAACGTGATTCTGGTAGATTTCAGAGGGTTTGATACCTTTGGCGAAATCATCGTTCTGGGCATTGCCGCACTGATCATCTTTGCCCTGACCGAAGCGGTTCTGAGCAGCAACGTGCGCAGCTATCTGTTGAACCGCAAACCGCATTGGCCGCAATCGGGCGACTCGCATCCATTGATGATGGTTGTGGTTACCCGCGTCATGATGCCGATCGCCCTGATGGTAGGGGCGTATATCTTTTTTCGAGGTCACAATCAGCCCGGTGGCGGCTTTATCGCGGGCCTGATCGTGGCAATCGCTTATCTGATGCAATACATGGCCAGTGGCTACACCTGGGCGATCGAGCGGCAGCGGTTCTATTATCACGGGACTATCGGCTGGGGCGTGCTGATTGCCGCAGCAACCGGAATTGGCGCCTGGTTCAATGAGCGACCCTTCCTGACCAGCGACTTTGGCTACATCAACTGGCCACCGCTGGAGGAGTTTGAGTGGGCCACAGCCATGTTGTTCGACACAGGCGTATTCCTGGCCGTTCTGGGGGCCGTGATGCTGGCGCTGGACAGCCTGTCGCGCTTTGCCTGGCAACCGGGAATGGCGCAAGAATATCCGATGGACATCAACCCGTTGCGGGATGATCCACCGGAAGAAGACAAAGAGAAGGAGCAGGCCTGATGGAAGCGCTCGTTGCCTCTGCCGTAGGCATTCTGACCGCAGCCGGGATTTTCCTGATCCTGCGTCGCCGGACATTTCCGGTTATTCTTGGCCTGTCACTGATCACGTATGCGGTGAATGTGTTCTTGTTTGCCACCGGACGGCTGGCGCTGAATGCGCCTGCGGTTTTGAACAAATACAAAGACGTTCCCTATACCGACCCGCTGCCGCAGGCATTGGTCCTGACGGCCATCGTGATCTCGTTCGGGATGACGGCGGTTATCGTGATGATCGCCCTGTCGGCTTATCTGTCGTCTAAGGATGACCATATCGACATGAGCCCGCAGGACAGCGTGGATGCGCCGGGAGAAGACGCATGAACCACTGGATCGTTGCGCCGATCGTTCTTCCTGCGATCCTGGCCCCGTTCATCATCATGGTCCTGCGCTATCATCTGGACCTGCAACGCATCTTCTCGGTCTCTGGCGTTGTGGCCCTGCTGGGCATTGCCCTGACCATCACCGCGCAGGCAGCGGGTGGAGAGATTCAGGTCTATGAGCTTGGCAACTGGCCAGCGCCGTTTGGCATTGTCATGGTCCTGGACAGGCTATCCGCCATGATGGTTCTGCTGACGGCTTTGCTGGCCTTGCCCATTGTGCTGTATGCCATAGCCTCGGGCTGGGACGAGCGCGGCAAGCATTTCCACGCGCTGTTCCATTTCCAGCTTATGGGCGTTTGCGGCGCTTTTCTGACTGGCGACGCATTTAACCTGTTTGTCTTCTTCGAGGTTCTGCTGATCGCCTCTTACGGCCTGATGACCCATGGTGGAGGCTCGGTCAGGTTGAAGGCGGGTGTGCAGTATGTGGCCTACAACCTGCTTGGATCGACCCTGTTTCTGTTTGCTCTGGGCACGATATACGGTGTCACCGGAACGCTGAACATGGCCGACATTGCGGTGCGTGTGGCTGAGTTGCCGCCCGAGGACACGGCCTTGCTGCGTGTTGGGGCGGCATTGTTGCTCCTGGTTTTCTGTATCAAGGCCGCCGTTTTACCACTGCATTTCTGGCTGCCCGCCAGCTATGCCAATGCGCCGCTGCCTGTGGCCGCCCTGTTTGCGATCATGACCAAGGTGGGGGCGTACTCGATCATTCGGATGTATACGCTGGCCTTCGGACCAGAGGTCGATGCAACGCGGGGTCTGGTTGGCGACTGGTTGCAACCCGCCGCACTGCTGACGCTGGCGGTTGGGGCAATCGGCATTCTGGGCGCGCAGCACATCGCACGCATGGTGGCATTCTGCGCCATCGCTTCGATGGGGACCTTGCTGATTGCGATATCGCTGTTCACACCGCAGGCCAGCGCCGCCGCGCTGTATTATGTTTTTCATTCGACATTGGCGACAGCCCTGCTGTTTCTTGTCGCCGATCTGGTGATGGAGCGTCGCGGTGGCGCCATTGAACCCCGACCTCCGATGGCTCAAAGCGGATTGATTTCGGCCCTGTTCTTTGTGGGGGCCATCGCCATGGCGGGTATGCCGCCGCTGTCAGGTTTTATCGGCAAACTTCTGGTGCTGGACGCAACCCGATACGCCCCGGATGCCTATACGGCATGGGCCGTGATTCTGATCGGGTCGTTTGTTACCATTGTCGGACTGGCGCGCGCAGGTTCGCTGATATTCTGGAAAAGTCACGATGCGGGCAACGCTCTGGATGGTGGCCCATCGAACGGCACAACCGGAACCGCGCCAGAGCCGCAGCCCGGTCTGGCCTTTACCGCCGTGTTCAGCGTTGTCGCGGGTCTGATCCTGTTGACGCTGTTTGCGGGTCCGGCTTTGGAATACACAAACAAAACAGCCGAACAGCTGTTCACACCGGAACGCTACATATCGGCCGTGTTGGGAGTTGAAGAGTGATAAAACTGCTGCACCGGATTTTTCCGCACCCGCACCTGACCTTCCTGCTGACGGTGGTGTGGGTTCTGCTGGCCAACAGACCGTCGCTGAACGCGTTGGTGTTTGGTCTGATTCTGGGCATCATCATCCCGTTTGTCACGCAACCTTATTGGCCGGACCGACCAAAGCTGCGCAACTGGTCAATGGTAGTCGAATATCTGCTGGTGGTGCTTTGGGATATCGTGATGGCCAATATCGCTGTTGCCCGGATCATCCTGTTCAAACGCGATGGTGATCGCCAGCCCAATTGGGTCTGCATCCCGCTGGACCTGCGCACACCCGAGGCGATTACAGTTCTTGCGGGCACCATCACGATGACGCCTGGAACCGTCAGCTGTGATTTGTCCGCGCAAGGTCACAATCTGCTGGTCCACTGCCTTGACGCGCCCGACCCCGACGCGGTGCGAGACCAGATCAAGGACCGATATGAACGCAGGCTCAAGGAGATTTTCGAATGATCGATTTTGCACTCTACTTTGCGTTTGCCTGCTTCGGTGCCGCGATTCTGATGTGTCTGTGGCGGATCATTACGGCCGATGGTGTCGGCACCCGTGTTCTGGCGCTGGACACAATGGTGATCAACACAATTGCACTGATGATCCTGTACGGGGTTTTCAAAGAGACCGAGATCTTTTTCGAAGCCGCCATGGTCATCGCCATGCTGGGTTTTGTTTCAACCGTGGCCTATGCGCGCTTTATGCTGCGCGGCAACACTATCGAGTGAGGGCGACATGGGGTTTGTGTTCGAATTACTGATCGCCTTATTCCTTGTCGTCTCGGGCATCTTCGGCTTTGTCGGCTCGTTCGGGATGATCAAGCTGAAAGACCCGATGTCGCGCCTGCACGCACCGACCAAAGCAACCACGCTTGGCGTGGGCGGTGTGTTACTGGCCTCGATCGTTCATTCCGTTCTGATTGAAGACCAATTGTCACTGCATGAACTGCTGATCACTCTGTTCCTGTTTCTGACAGCGCCGATCACAGCACTGTTCATTGCCAAATGGCATATTCACCGGCATGAAAAGCCCGAAAATCTGCCGGATGCGGGCGAGGATGAGCTTTGGGCCACGCACGCGGTCGAGCAGGTAGATGACGTCCCGGACCACAGTACGAACTGATTGTGATGCATAGACCTCCGCTGCCTTTGACCCGTGATCTGGTTCTGATTGGCGGCGGACACACGCACGCGCTGGTGCTGCGCAAATGGGGAATGAACGCCTTGCCGGGCGCGCGCGTGACGCTGATCAACCCCGGCCCGACCGCCCCCTATTCGGGCATGTTGCCCGGTTTTCTGGCGGGCCATTACGCACGATCCGATCTGGACATCGACCTTGTAAAGCTAGCCCGGTTTGCGGGCGCGCGGGTGATTTTTGGTGCGGTGGACAGTATCGATAGCACCGATCGCAAGATCTATGTGGCGGGACGGCCACCCGTAGGTTTCGACGTTGCGTCGATCAATGTCGGCATTACCTCAGACATGCCGTCGATGCCGGGTTTTTCCGAACATGGTGTTCCGGCCAAACCGCTGGGCCCGTTTGCAGCGCGTTGGGCGGCGTATCTGGCCGGTCAAGGGCCTGCGTCGATTGTGGTCATCGGCGGCGGCGTCGCCGGGGTCGAAGTGTCGATGGCCATGGCGCACGCCATGAAAACCCGAGGCCGAACCGCACGGATCACATTGATCGACAACGCAGTCATGCTCAGTTCGACACATCCAAAGGCCGCAGCCACCATCCGCAATTCCCTGGCCGGACTGGGTGTCGATGTGATCGAACAGATGTCGGTTGACCGGATCACCGAATCCCATGTGCACCTAAAGGATGGTCGCAATATTCCGGCTGACTTTGTCACCGGCGCGGCTGGCGCGCGACCGTATGACTGGATCGCACAAACCGGATTGGAACTGCAGGACGGGTTCATTCAGGTCAACGCATATCTGCAATCGAGTGATGCGGATGTGTTTGCGGCGGGCGACTGTGCCCATCTGTCCACAAACCCGCGCCCCAAGGCAGGCGTGTTTGCGGTGCGCGAAGCTCCGATTCTGTTCCACAACCTGCGCGCCGCTTTGGGTGCGGGCAGTCTGCGCAGTTTTGTACCACAGAGGGATTATCTGAAACTGATCTCTCTTGGTCGGAAATCCGCGCTGGCCGAGCGCTTGGGCACGTCGCTCAACGGCCCTTTGATGTGGGAACTGAAAAACCGCATCGACCAGTCTTTCATGAACAAATTTCGCAATTTGCCCCAGATGCAACAGCAGCCTTTGCCAAAAGCGCATGCAGCGGGTCTTGAGGACGCTTTGGGCGACAAGCCGATGTGCGGTGGCTGCGGGGCAAAGATCGCCCACTCTGCGTTGCAGTCTGCGCTGATCGCGACGCCCGTATCTGATCGGGCCGATATCACCCCGCTGCCCGGCGACGACGCTGCGCTGCTGACAACCGGTGCGGTCCAGCAGGTGATCACATCGGACCACCTGCGGGCCTTCACTGAAGATCCTGTGCTGATGACCCGGATCGCAGCCGTGCACGCCCTGGGCGACATCTGGGCCATGGGGGCCAAACCGAAGGCCGCAACAGCGATGTTGATCCTGCCGCGCATGTCGACTGAACTGCAATATCGGACCATGTTGGAAATCATGACGACGGCCACTGAAGAACTGCGGGCGGCCGGGGCCGAAATTGTGGGCGGGCACAGTTCGATGGGCGATAATCTGACCATTGGTTTCACAATCACCGGCCTGTGCGCACGCGCGCCCATCATTCTGGCGGGTGGGCGGCCTGGCGATATGTTGATTTTGACCAAACCTCTGGGCAGTGGTACCATTCTGGCAGCCGAGATGGCCGGTCAGGCCCAAGGTGACGTCGTGGCCGGGGCGTTTCAGCTTATGACGCAATCACAGCAGCTCGCCGCCGACATTCTGGCACAGGCGCATGCGATGACAGATGTCACGGGATTTGGATTGGCCGGGCATCTGAGCGGCATATGCCAGTCATCCAACTGCGGC
This sequence comes from Pseudomonadota bacterium, assembly GCA_039028255.1. GTDB lineage: Bacteria > Pseudomonadota > Alphaproteobacteria > Rhodobacterales > Rhodobacteraceae > Ruegeria. The sequence goes on from JBCCIK010000027.1 coordinate 26,156, forward strand.
GCCGTTTTGGATATGGCAGCAATCCCGCTGATGGACGGAGCACTGGAACTGAGCGCAAGTGGCATCCGATCCACCCTTTTTCCCGACAACAGGTCAATTGCACCCGAGTTGCCGTATCAAGGCAAGGCGGCGTTGCTGTTCGATCCGCAAACCGCCGGCGGCCTGCTGGCTGCTGTGGCCGCGCCGTCAGCCGACGCACTGTTGGTTGATCTCAAAAACGCAGGGTACAGCGCAGCGATCATAGGCCAACTGACCGAGAACCCCGGATTAAGGCTTCAGACCTGAGCAAGCAGCGCCTCGATCCGCGCGACCATCTGTTCCAGCCCTGCGTGATCAAGCTCGGACACGCTCAGGTTTGCCAGCACGGCCGCGTTATTGCACCGTCGCGATTTCAAATATGCCGGATCATAGTGCTGTTCGATCAATGCCCGGGTCAGATCTTGTTTTGCGCCCGCATCGATCAATTCGGACCAGTGATCCACAACCTCGTGCCCGCGATGGTATCGCAAAGGCGACAGTCGGTCCTTCAGGCGCGGGCCGTCAGACAGTATATCGTCATAGGCCAGCGCAAGGTATCTGGCGCGCGCCTCAACAGGCGCCTCAATCCGAATTCGGGATGCGAGGCACAAGGCGCTCCAGACACTGGGCGGCAAAAGCAGATTTCCGATCTTGGACGATTCAGCTTCGACCACAACCGGGCGGTCAGTATCCAGATTGAACAGTTCCGCAGCCAGTCGCGACTCAAAGGCTTTCTGAGACGGTTGACCGCCAGGCATTTCACCCAGCAGTGAACCTCGATGATTGGCGAGGTCTTCCAGATCAAGAACCTGAACACCTCTGTCCTGCAGGCGTTTCAGCAAATCCGTTTTTGCAGTGCCGGTGTACCCGTCCAGCGCCACAAGGCGGTATGGCAGCGGGTGGTCGTAAAGGCAGGCGCTGACCAAACGGCGGTAACTGCGATATCCACCGTCGACCACATCCGCCCGCCAGCCGATTTGTTGCAACATCCACGTAAACGCGCCCGATCGTTGTCCGCCACGCCAGCAATAGATCAGAGGTCGCCAGCCGCCTTCATTGTGGCTCAGGCTGTTTTCGATATGATCGGCCGCGTTTCGAAAAATCAATGCCGCCCCCAGTTTGCGCGCCAGAAAGGGGCTTTCCTGCACATACAATGTACCAACTCTTGCGCGTTCTTCGTTGCTTAGAACCGGCAAGTTGATTGCGCCTTGCAGATGATCTTGGGCAAATTCAGCCGGGCTGCGCACATCTATCACGGTGTCAAAAGTATGTGCGTAAAGCTGATTCAAGTCCTGAAATTTCTGAGCCATGCCTTCGATGTAGCGGCGCCGGGCGGGATTGAAAAGCCTGTCGGACCTATTCCACCAGAGGCTCAATCAGATCAGGCCCGGCAGCGCGGTTTGAGTTCACCGCGGGGCTCACGCGATGGTACCGCAATACCCCTGCGGCACCGGGCTGCATAAGGCGGGCGGCGCCTTTGCCTTCCTCGCCCAACCACATCGCCCAGTTCTTGGGCTCAAGGATCAAGGGCATTCGGTGATGAATGACACTAAGGTCCCGATTTGCAGCCGTGGTGACAATGGCGCAGGTGCCCTGCCGCGTCTCTGGCGGCCCCCAGTCCTGCCAGACGCCAGCAAAGGCGATGGGGTCTCCGTCTCGGCGATGAATGTACCAAGGCAGGCGGTCGCCTGTTTCGGATTTGGTCCATTCATAGAAACCAGTCACGACGATCAGACATCGACGCGCGCGGCAGGCAGCTTTGAAGGCCGGTTTTTCCGCCAGAGTTTCGGCCCGCGCATTGATCAATAGCGGACCCGCGGTTTCCGTCTTGTACCAGTGTGGCAGAAATCCCCATCGCAATGCATCCAAACTGCGCCCCGTGTCACCCGCGCGCACCACATGCACCTGGTTTGTCGGACACACATTGTAATTCGGCTCAGCCGGCAACGCATTTGCCGGTCGGGCGGAAAAAAGCTGCGCCATAGCATCATTGGGAAGAGTTATTGCAAAGCGTCCGCACATAGGTAATGAACCATCAGCAACCTTTTCTTACAGGCACAAGGTCTCATAGGGTCAAATGGAAAATCAAACAGCTAAATCGCTGAAGAGCAAGGCCGTGGCATTGTTGGATTCAGGAAAGCTGCAACAGGCGCTCAAGAAAGCTCAGCTGGGCATGAAGAGATTTCCCGGGGATTCGGATTATCAGGCGATCGCCGGATTTGTTCTGACGGAAATGAAACAATACAAAAGATCAATCCCCCACTTCGTTGAAGCGGCGCGTATGAAGCCGAATGATCCTCAGTTTGCTGAAAATCTTGCCAATGCACTGATGCAGACCGGGCAGATTGATCGGGCTTTGACCTACGCCGAACAAAAAGCGGATCAGTTCCCAGCCAACAAGGAACTTGCCCGGGTTATTCATGAGATCAAGAGCAAAGGCAACAACTGGCGATCTATAATTGAGTATCTCACAGACAAACTTTCGACCGATCCAAACAATACGGATTATTTGGCAAGAAGGTCTCGAGCATACGGACATATAGGATTTTTTGATGCCAGCGTGCGGGATATCGCACGCGCTTATGATTTAGCGCCCAATAAGACGCATATCGCTTTTCGAAAGGCTGTCAATCTTCATTTCAGCGGCGACAAGGCCGGTTCTATAAAAATACTTTGCGAAGTACTGGAAACTGAACCGGATCACACGGCCGCGTTGTTTCAAATGTCGTCATTGGTGAGCCGGGAAGCAGCTCCAGATTTATTAGAGCGTGTAAACGCGGTTATCTCGGCTCGTGACTACGTGAGCTCATCTTTGAAATTCGCCAGAGCAGATTTGATTTCAAAAATTGAAGGGTTGGATAAAGCCATGGCGCTTTACACCGATGCGAACGCAACCCAGCATGAGAAGAACCCGTACAACTTTTCCGATGAGGAAGCCAAGTATACTAGCACAATAAACAATTTTCCCGTCGATCAAGCCGCCGCAGGCGCGGATATAGTTAACAATCCAGTTCCTGTTTTCGTGATTGGTCAACCGCGATCAGGAACAACTTTGATGGAAATGATGCTTAGCTCTGCACCCAACATCGCCGGATGCGGCGAACTGACTTTGGGTGCAGACCTGGCGATCGATTATTGGAAAAACGCTACACCGTTCGATAAATCCGCAGCCCACGTGTTTGCCGAAAGCTTCCGGAAGATGATGCCACCAATCCCTGAGGGTTCAATCGCATTTGTCGACAAAATGCCACACAACTATCAGCGTGTGGGTTTCCTTCTTGCGGCGTTCCCGAACGCAAAGGTGATCAACATGCTTCGGGATCCTCGGGATGTCGGACTGTCAAAGTGGATCAGACGATTTCCCGCCAACGGTATGAACTATGCCTCTAACCTGAAATCCATCGCGCATTCGGCCAATTTGTACCGGCGCTATATGGCGCATTGGGATGCTGTATACGGGGATCAGATCCTGACGGTCAGTTACGAAGACCTTGTTGCTGACCCCAAGACCTACAGCCAGCAGGTGGCCGCGTTCTGCGATCTAGAATGGCAGGAATCGATGATGCATCCTGAGAAAAACACCAAAGAGGTGCGCACCGCCAGCATCGATCAGGTGCGCAAGAAAATTTCAACCAAATCCATTGGCGGCTGGCGCAACGTTGCTGAACACATCCAGCCCATGCTGGACGGGTTCGATCCCGACCTCTGGCCTGAATACACATTCGATTGACCTTAATTCGCACCGCAAAGCCGCAACGCATAGGCGGCTTTGCAGCGAATTTCGTTCGTTATTTCTGTTGGATGCGGCCGTCCAGATAAGGTTGATACGGCGCGTTCTGCGCCAGATATTCGGCCGTTACATCCGCCAGGTCCGGCCCGTAGTCATAGGCATTCTTGTCATCGCCTTCGAACATGTCGTAACCATCACCACCGTTGCGCACATAATTGTTTGTTACAACAAGATAAGTCGCTGCCGGATCAATCGGTACAAAGCCTTCGCCGTCTGCAACCATGACATCACTGATCCGCCCTTCGTTTGGCGCAACAGACGGGTCCCAGATATAGGTCAACCCTGCAACTTGCGGAAAGCGGCCCTTGATTTCTTCGACCTGGCTGACACCGTTTTCCAGCGCGTCGATCACGCCCTGACCGCTGATCTCAAAGGTTGAAAGGGTGTTTTGAAATGGCAGGACGGTCAGAACCTCGCCCATCGTCACCTCGCCCGCATCAATCGACGCGCGCAGACCGCCCGCGTTTGCGATTGCAATCTGAATGCCCTGATCGGCGACCCGTGCCAGCATGGCATCGGCCACAAGGTTGCCCATTTCGCATTCCTGAACGCGGCACACATCCCGAGACCCTTCGACAGCCGATGCTGTCTGGGCCACAACACGGGTTTTCATTTCTTCGATCGGTGCTCCCATTTCTGAAACGCGGGCTGCAATTTCAGCGTTCTGAGCCACCGAGGCGTCCAGCAGGATCGGATCGCCAACCGCCGACATCACGCTGCCCGCCTCATCAAAGGTCAATGTGATCTCGCCCAGATATTTCGAATAAGCATAAGCCTGCACGACAGGAACTTTGCCGACCATCATCGGATAAGAGCCTACAGCATCCTCATCTGTGTTCGACAGCAGGCTGTGAGAGTGCCCGCCAATCACAAGATCCAAACCCGGAACTTTTTCGGCGATCTCGATATCCTTGGCCAGACCAACATGGGTCAACGCTATGATAATGTTCACGCCATCGTCTTGCAGGTCGGCCACGTCTGCGGTCAGGCTGTCGATTTCATCCTCAAACACGACATCTTCGCCCGGGCTCGATGTATCCACGGTATCGGTGGCAAGCGCCGAAACAATACCGATCCTGTTGCCGCCAATCTCAAGAACGACGTGATCTTCAATCCTGTCCTTCAACTGGGCCGAAGACGATAAATCCAGATTGCCCGAAATGACAGGGAAACTCACAGCATCGACAAATGCGGCCAGTCCTTCGGGGCCGTCGTCGAATTCGTGATTGCCGACGGCCATCACGTCATAGCCGATGAGCTCCATAAACTCTGCCTCGGCGGCACCTTTATAGGTTGTGTAAAACAAGGATCCCTGAAACGGATCACCTGCATCCAGCAGCAGCAGGTTCTGTTCTGCTCTGGTGGCGCGAATTGACGAAATCTGTGCGTGCAGACGCGCCATACCCCCAAAGCACTTGTTTTCGGCTGCGTCCTCGGCATCACAGGTCGAATCGTACTTGTTGATCGGCTCAATACGGCTGTGAATGTCGTTGGTGTGCAGAATGGTTAGCTTGAATTCGGCAACAGCGACGCTTGCGGTCAGACCCAGAACGGCGGCTGATGTCAGGAGACGTGTGAGCATGTCGGAACTCCCTAGATATGTTTGCGTCAATCCTGCGGTGGTGATTTGAAAGAGTCAAAGGGTGAATCCGGGTTGATTCCGATTGCACCGCAGGGCATCACAACCACATGCTGATTTACAAGATTTTCCGGTCCGATGAGTGGGCCGCGCTACAGGCCCAAGGTGCCACAGATGGCGCAGCTATCGACATGTCCGACGGGTTCATACACTTTTCAACCGCCGAGCAGGCCGCCGAAACCGCGGCCCGGCACTTTGCAGGTGTCGACGGGCTGATCTTGCTGGCTTGCGACGCAGATGCCATGGGTGATGATCTGAAATGGGAGGTATCGCGCGGCGGCGCCTTGTTTCCGCATCTGTACAGGCAAATTCGTATGACAGATGTGATCTGGTCCCAGCCGCTGCCCTTTGAAGGACAAGCACATCATTTCCCGAAAGAAATGACATGACAGCCTTTATTGATCCCGAACGCGCCCAATTCGAAGCGTTTAAAGCTCTGGATCGCGATCACCCGATCGAAATGCTGAATCTGGTAAAGTTTCGCCCCATCGCCCTGTATCCGAAAGAACACGCTTTGTTCGACGCCGCGTTGACCGGGGCGCAAGCGTATCACCGATACGGGGTTGAAACGGCCCCTATTATCAAGCGCTTGGGCGCGTCCATTCTGTGGCGCGGTGCATATCAGACAACCCTGATCGGACCCGATGCTGAAACATGGGATGCCGTGTTTATTGCCCACTATCCCACAGCACATGCGTTTCTGGAAATGGTCACTGACCCAGTGTACCAGCAAGCGGTGGTGCATCGTCAGGCGGCGGTCGAAACGTCGCGCCTGGTCCGTTGCGCCCCCTTACAGGGCGAGGACATGTTCGGATGAAACTGACCGAGAGACTGGGCCTTGCCGCCCTGCATCGCCTTGATCCAGAGGCAGCGCACGGCATGTCCATCAAGGCGCTGAAATCCGGTCTGGCGTCCGGTTCAGGGCC
>JBCCIK010000028.1:0-31789 GCA_039028255.1 Pseudomonadota bacterium
CGCAGTTACTCGGCCGGCGCGCCGTCCGCTTCTTCGGATTTGCCATCCGAGGCAAAGAACTCTTTCGTCAGTTTGAAGACGATCGGGCTCAGCAAGGCCAGAGCGATCAGGTTTGGAATGGCCATCATGGCGTTCAGCGTATCCGCCAACAGCCAGACAAAGCCCAGATCCGCAGTTGCACCAAAGTAGATCGCAACGATCCACAGGATGCGGTAGGGTAGCAAGGATTTCACACCCAGCAGGAACTCCACGCATTTTTCGCCATAGAACGACCAGCCAAGGATGGTGGTGAAAGCAAAGATCGACAGCGCCACCGCAATCAGATAGCCGCCAACGCCCGGCAAGGACAGTTCGAACGCCATGCTGGTCAGCGCAGCACCGGATTCGCCCGAAGTCCACGCGCCTGACGAAATGATGGCCAAACCGGTGATTGAGCAAACGATGATGGTGTCGATGAACGTCCCCAGCATCGCAATCAGCCCCTGATTGACCGGACCTTTGGTCTCGGCTGCCGCGTGCGCGATCGGGGCGGAACCAAGACCGGCTTCGTTCGAGAACACACCGCGTGCCACACCAAAACGGATGGCGGCCCAGACGGCGGCACCTGCAAAACCGCCTTCGGCGGCGGACGGGGTGAAGGCGTAGGTGAAAACCAGCGACAGAGCGGAACCGATGTTACCGATGTTGATCAGCAGAACCAGCAAACCCGCGATGATGTAGGCAATCGCCATCAAAGGAACCAGCTTACCGGCCACCGCTCCGATGCGTGTGATGCCACCCAGGATCACGGCGGCGGTCAGAACCATCAGCACAATCCCGGTCAACGATGTGTTCAGCCCAAAGTTTGTTTCCAAAACCTGAGCCACGCCGTTGGCCTGTACACCGTTGCCGATGCCGAATGCCGCAATGGCGCCGAACAGGGCAAATGCAACACCCAGCCAAGCCCATTTCGCGCCCAGGCCGTTCTTGATGTAATACATCGGGCCGCCGACATAGTTGCCCAGCTCGTCTTTTTCCCGGTATTTCACCGCGCAGACAGCCTCGGCATATTTGGTGGCCATGCCCACCAGGGCGGTCATCCACATCCAGAACAATGCGCCCGGACCGCCCAGGAAGACAGCAGTGGCCACACCAGCGATGTTGCCTGTACCGATGGTCGCCGACAGCGAGGTCATCAGTGCGTTGAACGGGCTGATCTGCCCTTCACCCTGACCTTCGCGGCCCTTGAACAGCAGGCTGAAACCTGTGCCGATGCGCAGAATCGGCATAAATTTCAGCCCGACCTGCAAGAAAAAGCCGACGCCAAGAATAAGAACCAGCATCACCGGTCCCCAAACGACGCCGTTGATGGCCCCTACGATTGAATTTAACGCTTCCATGGATGTCCTCCCAATTGCGTTAGGTTTATGCCCCGGTTGCTATGGCCTTTTGGCGGGCCTGCTTGAGGGCGGCAAAGTCTTCGTCCGCGTGGAACGAGGAACGCGTCAGCGGCGTGGCCGAAACGTGCAAAAAGCCCTTGGAACGCGCGATTTTTTCCAATTGGGCAAATTCGTCCGGTGTCCAGAACCGGTCGATCGGATGATGTTTGGGGGTTGGTTGCAGATACTGTCCGACCGTCAGGAAATCGACATGCGCAGCGCGCAGGTCATCCATGACCTGGCGCACGTCGTTCAGACTTTCACCCAGACCGACCATCAGGCCGGATTTGGTGAAAATTTCGGGATTGGCACGTTTGGCATCGTCCAGCAGCCGCAGCGACGTATAATACCGCGCGCCGGGACGCACCCGGGGATACAGGTGCGGAACCGTTTCCAGATTGTGATTGAACACATCCGGTGCAGCGTCGAAAACGGTTTCAGCCGCTGCACCCTTGCCCAGAAAATCGGGGGTCAGAACCTCGACCGTGGTGCCCGGGTTCCGATGGCGCACCGCGCGAATTGTCTGTGCGATGTGCGCCGCCCCGCCATCCGCCAGATCATCGCGGTCGACCGACGTGATCACCACATGGCGCAGGCCCAGCTTTTTGACCGCCACAGCAACCCGCCCGGGTTCGAACACGTCCAGCGAGTCCGGTCGACCTGTTGCCACGTTGCAAAAGGAACATCCGCGCGTGCAGACCTCGCCCATGATCATCATCGTGGCGTGGCGCTTGGACCAGCACTCACCGATATTCGGACAGGCGGCTTCTTCGCAGACGGTTGTCAGATTGTGGTCGCGCATCAGGCCACGGGTTTCGTAATAGTCCGCGCTGTCTATCTTTTTCCTGCGGATCCATTTCGGTTTGCGCGGAATAGCGCTGTCGGCCTTTTTGGCTTTTTCCGGATGGCGCGGGCGAAGCTGAATGGTCATCGGGCCGGTCCTTGTCACGCGTGAACAGCGCGGCCCATGGCGTCAAGGCAGGCTTCCTTGACCGCCTCGCCAATGGCCGGATGTGCATGGCAAGTGCTGGCAACCTCTTGAACCGTTGCCCCTTTGGTCATGGCCAGAACCAGTTCGGCAATCAGATCGCCACCATGCGCCCCGCAGATATGCGCGCCCAGAATTTTGCCATCCGTGTCCGCCAGAACCTTGACCGCACCATCGGTATCGCCGGTCGAGCGTGCGCGGGAATTGGCCATAAACGCGAACCGGCCCGCTGAGTATTCGACACCGGCCTCTTTCAGCGCGTCTTCGGTCAACCCGACCGAGGCGACCTCGGGGTCGGTGTAGACGACACCGGGGACAGTGTTGTAATCCACGTGACCGGCCTGACCGGCTAGCATTTCAACACAGGCAACGCCGTCCTCTTCAGCCTTGTGGGCCAACATCGGACCGGGCACACAATCGCCAATCGCATAAATACCGGGAACCGAGGTCAGGAAGTTGCCATCAATCTGGATGAAACCGCGCGGATCCAGCGCCATCCCCAGGTCTTCCAATCCCAGCCCACGCGTCACCGGACGGCGTCCAACGGCAATCAGAACCTTGTCTGCCTCAATCAGCTCTTCTTTGTCTTTGCCGACCCGATCCACAACCAGCGTCAACCCGGTATCGGTTCGGTCAATGCGTTTTACGGCGCGACCAAGCTGGAATTTCAATCCACGCTTGGACAATGCGCGTTGCGCTAGCTTGGCGATCTCGCCATCAATTCCGGGCAGGACGCGATCCAGATACTCAACAACAGTGACTCTGGCTCCAAGCCGTGCCCAGACCTGACCCAGTTCCAGACCGATCACACCGGCCCCAACAACAACCAGATGATCTGGCACTTTGTCCAGGGCCAGCGCGCCGGTTGAACTCAGCACATCCTGCTCGTCAATCTCGATACCGTTCAGCGAGGCGGGCTCGGACCCGGTGGCGATCAGGATATTTCTCGCCTCGTAAACCGTTTCGCCAACCTTTACCTGTCCGTCAGCAGGTATGCTGGCCCAACCTTCGATCAGTTCGACACCGTTCTTTTTGAACAGAAAACCGATGCCCTTGGTCAGATCACCAACAATCTTGTCCTTGCGCCCCATCATGGCGGGCAGATCAATGCTGGCCCCCTCGACCGCAATGCCATGGGAGGAGAGATGTGCAAGTTCGGCATATTTGGCCGAGGAGGTCAGCAACGCTTTGGAAGGTATGCACCCGACATTCAAACAGGTTCCGCCAAGCGCGCCGCGGCCCTCAACGCAGGCCACTTTCATACCCAACTGGGCCGCGCGGATCGCCGCAACATAGCCACCGGGGCCGCCGCCGATGACGATAAGATCGTAAAGGGTCATTGGGATCTCTCAGTAAATTGGGAAACTGGCGCAGAGCGCGTGGACTTTTTCACGGGTATCGGCCTCGACAGCCGCATCGCCTTCGGGGGATCGCACCAGGGCGTCCAGCACGTCGCCAATCAGGTGGCCGATCTGTCGGAATTCTTCAGGACCAAACCCGCGGCTGCATCCGGCCGCCGTTCCCAGACGGATACCACTGGTGACAGTGGGTTTTTGCGGATCACCGGGCACGCTGTTCTTGTTGCAGGTGAACCCGGCGCGTTCCAGCGCCGCCTCTGCGTCCTTGCCGGTCACGCCAAGCGGGCGCAGATCAACCAGCATCAGATGGTTTTCAGTACCGCCTGAAACAATGTCACAGCCACGCGCCATCATCACGCCCGCCAGCACCGAGGCACTGTCGACGACGCGTGTCATGTAATCCTTGAACTCGGGTTGCAACGCCTCGCCAAAGGCAACCGCCTTGCCGGCGATCACATGCATCAGCGGCCCACCCTGAAGGCCAGGAAACACGGCCGAGTTGATCTTTTTCGCCAGCGTTTCATCATTTGTCAGGATAATCCCGCCGCGCGGTCCGCGCAGGGTCTTGTGCGTCGTCGACGTGACCACATGCGCGTGACCAACCGGAGACGGGTGCAGGCCGGTTGCAACAAGGCCTGCGATATGCGCCATGTCGGCAAGCAGCCAGGCACCGACGTCATCCGCAATCTCGCGAAAGCGGGCAAAATCGATCTTTTGCGAATAGGCGGATGCGCCCGCAATAATCAGCTTTGGTTTTTCGGCCTGCGCCAGTTGTGCGACCTGATCGTAATCAATCAGCCCGGCCTGGGTCAGACCATATTGCACCGGACGAAACCACTTGCCCGACTGCGCCGGTTTCGCGCCATGTGTCAGGTGCCCGCCAGCGTCCAGCGACATACCCAGGATCACGTCACCGGGACTCAGCAGCGCCAGCTTGACCGCTCCGTTTGCCTGTGCGCCGGAGTGAGGCTGTACATTTGCAAATTCACAGCCGAACAGCTTTTTGAGCCGGTTGATCGCCTCAACCTCGACCTCGTCCACACATTCGCACCCTCCATAATAACGACGGCCCGGATATCCTTCGGCGTATTTGTTTGTCAGAACGGTGCCCTGCGCCTGAATCACTGCTTGCGACACGATGTTTTCAGACGCTATCAGTTCAATTTGCTCGGCCTGTCGTTTGCCTTCGCGTGCAACGGAAGCCGCAATAACAGGGTCTGCGTCATTGAGTGATTTTGTGAACATAATTCCCTCCAGTACCCTCGAATCTCTCGAAAGAAACTTTGTTTCCTATAGTGGAATTTGATTTGGTAACGCAACACACGTCTCGCATTTGTGAAGTTGTGCGAGCTTGGGTAATCCGTTAACCTTTGGAAAATCCGGGGTATTTTTATGATGGAAGACAGCCCGAACGACGCCGTTGGACAGCAGGAACAGGACGAGGGCGCCGCCCTCGGCCGGTCGATACGGGATGCCCGCCGGGCAAAAGGGTGGACTTTGGAAGAAGCCGGACGGGCGGCGGGAATCGGTCGATCCACGCTGTCCAAAATTGAAAACAATCAGACGCGCCCAAGCTTCGATATTGTTCGAAGGCTGACCCAGGCCCTGGACATGAGCACCCCGCAGCTGTTCCTGCAATCCGGGCAGAGCGGAGTCACAGGTCGCCGTGATTTCACCCCGAAAGGCGCGGGCGAGATACGGGACACATCGACATATCAGCACGAATTGCTGTGCACCGAACTGGCCAGCAAATGCATGTTACCCTACATCGCCACAATCAAGGCCCGCGACGTGTCCGAGTTCGAAACATGGATTCGCCACAGCGGTGAGGAATTCATGTATGTTATCAGTGGCGAACTGATCTTTTTGTCCGAACACTACCGCCCACTGCCCATGAAAGCCGGAGATTCGCTGTACTACGACAGCGGCATGGGACATGGCTGTATTTCAACCAGCAAAGAAGACGCGCGCATCCTGTGGGTCTCACTGGAACGCTAGAGCCGGGGCTCAGGCGATCAGTTGACGCACCGGCACGTTCACACAAGATGGCCGTGACCACAAAAACCTTCTATCCATAAGCCAACGCAGTCCGTGGAAGAAGGAGAACACCGTGCCCGTTATCCAGTACGAAACCCAAGGCGCAATCGCGGTCATCACACTGGACAACAGTGAGAATCGGCAAAATCCTGATTTTGCCGCGGGACTGCTTGATGCGCTTGATCAGGCCGAGGATAACAGCGCCGTCAAAGCGGTTGTCATCACTTCGTCCGACGAAAAGAACTGGAGCCAGGGCATCGACCTGGCCTGGCTTATGCAGGCGCGACAGGATCAAAAAACAGATGAAATCAAACGTTTCATGCTGGACATGAATACCGTTTTTGCAAGATTGTTGACGGCGCCCTTCCCGATCATCGCTGCCATCACCGGCCATGCGTTTGGCAACGGCGCCATGCTGGCCAGCTGTTGCGACTTTCGCTTTATGCGGTCGGATCGAGGGTACCTGTGCTTTCCCGAAGTCGATATCAACATTCCGTTTCTGCCGTCGATGATCGCCTACAACCGCAAGGCCATTCCAGAGCCGTTGCTGAATGACATGATGCTGAGCGGTCGCCGTGTTGCCGCTTCTGAACTGGAACAGTATCGCGTCGTGACAGCGGCCCTGCCCGACGCTCAGGCGACTTTTGATGCTGCAATGGAATACGCCGGTCAATTCAAGAAGGGGCGCAAGATCTTTCAGGCGCAGAAGAGACGGATGCACGGCCATATCCTGTCGATCATGGACACCAAGGACAAACCGTTGTTCGAAAACCTGGAACTGACCGTATAGTTGGCAAACCGGCATGCGGTCACGCTGCGGCCAGACTATGAGGTCATCACACAGCGTTTGCAGGCTGGGTCACACCGTTTGAAATCTGTACCATCCCCGGGTCAGCGCCCAGAAACCAAGGATCAGAAGATGGCCCCGTTCACGTTCAACACCACCAAATCGCTGGTTTTCGAAGCCGGTGCTGCGGCGCGCATGGGCGAAATTGCGGGCAACACCCTGGGTCAGACTGTTTTGCTGATTACTGATCCTGGTCTGCGGAATCTGAAGCTGATCGATGCCGCTGTTGCATCGCTGACCCAAGCGGGGCACACGGTGGCGATCTTCGACAGTATCGAGGCTGATCCATCGCGCAAGACACTGCTTGGCGCGGTTGCGTTTGGGCGAGATGCCGGGGCCAGCGGCGTTCTTGGCTTTGGCGGCGGTTCGTCGTTGGATGTGGCCAAGCTGGCGGCCCTGTTGTTGGGGTCTGGCGAAGATCTGGATGACGCCTGGGGCGTGGGTATGGCCCGGGGTCCGCGGCTGCCTCTTGTATTGGTGCCGACCACGGCGGGAACCGGCTCCGAGGTTACACCTGTTTCAATCATCACCGTCGGCGCCGAGGAAAAGCGTGGCGTATCTTCACCCGTGATACTGCCGGATATCGCCATTCTGGATGCGGATCTGACCGTAGGGCTGCCTCCTCATATCACTGCTGCAACGGGCGTTGATGCGATGGTGCACGCGATCGAGGCTTATGCTTCCAAATCGGCAAACAACAATCCGCTGTCAAAAATTCTGGCGCGCGAGGCGCTGTGCCGATTGGGTGCCAATATCGAAACTGCCGTTTTCGACGGCCGCGACAAGCATGCACGCGGAGAAATGCTATTGGGCTCGATGCTGGCCGGACAGGCTTTTGCGAACTCTCCGGTCGCGGCCGTTCACGCGCTTGCGTATCCAGTCGGCAGCACGTTCCACATCCCGCATGGAGTGTCGAACGCGCTGCTACTGCCCCATGTGCTGCGCTTCAATGCACCCGAGGCCGGTGTGCTTTACGCCGAGATTGCGGCTGATGCCTTCCCCCACCTTGCGCAGATCGACGGCACCCAAGCCCGTTGTGCCGCATTTATAGATGCTCTGGCTGATCTTGCGTCGAAGCTGGGCATACAGACCCGGCTGCGCGATGTGGACATCCCCGAAGGCGCGATCACCAAGATGGCCGCAGATGCGATGCTGCAACAGCGCCTTTTGGTCAACAACCCGCGTGACGTGTCCGAGCAGGATGCAATCAACATCTACAAGGCGGCCTGGTAATGAGTGCGCAAACACCGATCTCGACCCGTGCAGATTATGCAGATTTCTACCAGCTGCAAACGCGTTGGATAGATAATGACGTGTATGGTCACCTGAACAATGTGGTCCATTATTCGCTGTTCGACACCGCCGTGAACGGCTGGCTGGTGGATCGCGGTCTTCTGGACCCGCGCACCAGCGAAACCTTTGGGCTGGTGGTTGAAACGGGCTGCAAATACCATGCTGAAATGGTCTTTCCCGATCGGATCACGGCAGGATTGCGGGTTACAAAACTGGGCACAAGTTCAATCCGGTACGAGGTCGCCCTGTTTCGCAATGACGAAGAAAGCGCGGCGGCCGAAGGCTACTTTGTGCATGTGTATGTCGATCGGAAAACGCGGCGGCCCGCCCCGATCGAACCGGATCGCCGGGCCGCCTTTCAGGGGTTGATAATGAACCGCTGATATTGCGGCGGTTTCTGCAAGCGCGTAATCTTCACGTGCCTTCCGAACAAATACCAAAAGACCTGAGGTATTCATGACTGAAACACCGCCCGATATTCGCTGGGCACTGCCCGCGCCGTTTGCGATGACCTTTGATGTGCAGGATGCGGATATTGACGCCTATGGTCATGTCAACAACACAGTCTATTTGCGCTGGATCGACGCGATTGCCTGGGCCCATTCGGATGCGGCCGGCATGACAACGGACTACTGCAAATCCATCGGTCGCGGTTTCGCGGTGCACCGGCACGAAATCGATTATCTGGGGTCGGCCTATTTGAATGATCGGGTTCATGTGGCCACATGGATCGTTGCACTGGACGGTCGTCTGCGCAGCACCCGGCGATTTCAGATTATCCGCGAGGCAGACCGGAAGACCCTGATTAACGCCCAAACAACCTATATCTGCACGAACCTTGATACAGGCAAACCTGTCAGAATGCCCCCGGAGTTTCGAGAGGCGTATCAGGTGGATGAACGTGTCACCGCCGCACTGACCGCTGCATGAGGTTAATCGCCATATTCCAGACGCATCACGGTTCGATCTGGCTGGTTGTCCCGATGACACGCGACCGATCAGTGTGTCAGATCAGCCTTTAGCACAGGCCCCAGGATTTGCTGCGCATGATCGCGCATGTAAATCCGCAACCAGGGTGTAAACGCGTCAGGCCGTTCTTCGATGTCTGCAATCAGTTCGCTCAGATGAACCCAGCGATAGTCCGAGACTTCGTCCGGGTTCGGGGCAATCCGGATATCCGCAGACGCCTGGGCGCAGAACACATCGACCCGTTCATGTTCCACCAGTCCCTGCCCTACGTCGGCGCGGTATTCCAGCCGGGTCACAAAATCCGGAACCAATCCTGTTATGCCCATTTCTTCGCGCAGCCTCCGAACGGCACAATCGAACGCGGGTTCAGCCCATTGCGGATGGGTACAGCACGTGTTGGCCCACAAACCCGGCGTGTGATATTTGCCCCCGGCTCTTTGCTGCAGCAACAGGTTCGGACCGCGCAGTACAAAGACTGACACCGCCTTATGGCGCAGTCCCAATTGATGCACTTGCAGTTTCTCGACCGGCTGCAATCTGCCGTCAATCCAGGCGGGGATCATCATGTTCATGTGAATTCGGCCCGGACCAGACCCGTCAGATGCGCAAGGTTCTTTAACCCGATCCGCAGATGCGCCATGGGGCGCGCCTTGACCAGTTCCTTGTTCATATACGCCTCAAAGGTCAGGCGCTGCACATCAATGTCGTGACACAGCGACACAAACCGCTCGCGCCTGTCGTCTGAACGATAATATGCGTTCTGCATCGACGCCAGCACGCGAAAAACCATCTTGTGTTCTTTCAAAAACAACCGCCGCGCCAGCTTGAGGTCAGCCGCCCTGCCCGAAGACAGGCAGGCCTGCGCGGCCGTGGCGGCCACCGTGCCTCCGACCATGGCATAGTATATCCCCTCGCCCGAGCTTGGCGCGACCACGCCCGCCGCATCGCCTGCCAGCACAACGTCGCGCCCGTTATCCCAGCGATCCAGAGGTCTGAGCGGGATCGGCGCACCCTCATGGCGCAGTGTCCGACAATCGCCAAGACCGGAGGCCGCGCGCAGATCCCGGGTGGCTTTCTTGAGGTCAAACCCGTTTATGCCAGTACCCATTCCAACACTGGCGGTCTGTCCATGCGGGAAAACCCAACCATAAAAATCCGGCGAGATCGCCCCGTCATACACCACGTCGCAGCGGGTCGGGTCATAGGCCCGCACGGTTTCCGGCGCTTCGATGATCTCGTGATATGCAATCACATAGGGAATCTCGTCTCCGCCGGGTACTTCGGTGCGCGCCACATTGGAACGCGCACCGTCAGCACCAATGATCAGCCGGGTCGGCAGTTCGATATCTTCCCGGGTCGCCTTGTCCCGGTACACAACGCGGGTACCGGTCTCATCCCGCTCGATACGCAGAAACGTTCCGGTGCGCCGTTCCGCCCCTGCCGCCTGTGCGCGGGTGCGCAGGAATTCGTCGAAGTGTTCCCGGTCAACCATACCGACAAATCCATTTTCAATGGCTATGTCGACCTGACGTCCGGTGGGCGAAATCATACGCGCGGTGTTGATTTTGGCCACCAATTGCGCATCCGGGATGTCATAGTCCCGGATCAGCCGTGGTGGTACTGCACCGCCACATGGTTTGATCCGCCCGTCCCGGTCCAGCATACAGACCTTGCAGCCCGCTTTTGCCAGATCTTCGGCGGCTGTTGCACCAGAGGGACCTCCTCCGACAACGACGACATCATACATGGCTATTCTCCCGCAACGACGCGCGTGTCGCGCTGTGTTTCGTGAATGACCTGACTTGCCAGAATCGCGGCGGCCACAAACAGCGCGGCCTCGGCCAAAAAGACAACTCCGAACGCATTTGCATCCGGCATCACCGAGCGGAACACATCGGCCGCAGCCGCGCCCAGCAGTCCACCGACACCGGCCGCGATCGCCTGCGCAGCGCCCCACAATCCCATGCGCGTACCTTCCTGACCCCGGGCCTGCTCGCCCGCCAGTTCCATCATCGCTCCGATGGCGGCAACCGCAAACATGCCATTGAAAAAACCCAGTGCAACCGCAGCAAGCATAAGCGGTGCGCCCGGTCCCATCTGACCCAGACCGCTGATCGTGGCTAGGCTGGCGGCAGAGCCAAGACACCCCGCCATGACCCATCCGCGCAGCGATCCGATTTTCAGACCGGTGACCGCGACGCCGACGGACAACATGCCCAGAAAGACACCCCCGTTCTGCGCGCCGGATAGGGATGTGGACTGGCCCGGCGTGAACCCAAAAACCAACCCGGCATAAGGTTCCAGAATCAACTCCTGCATGAAGAAGGCCGTCATCGACAGAAAAACAAAGACGGTGAACCGTCGCGCCGCGTCATCGGCCCAGACCTCGCGCAGTGCCGCGCGAAACTGCAGTTTCGCCCGTCGTGGCGGCGCGGCTTGCACGCCCCACTCGATATGCCAGACGGCCAGCGACGTCAGGACAACCGCCGCTGCGCCGATCAGAGCAACAATCACCAGAAGGCGACGGGCGCTGTATGGGTCCAGCATGGCCCCGACCGAAGCGGCTGTGATCGCGATCCCCGCGATCATCATCAACCACGTAATTGTTGCGGCTGCTGCACGCCGGCGCGGTGCAGTGGCCGTGGCCAGCAAGGCCAGCAAGGATGTGCCGGACGCACCAACACCCAGACCAATCACGGCATAGGACAGAACAGAAACCGCCAATGCCAGCCAGAAATTATGATCGAACAACGGAATGCAGAAGGCCGCGCCCAAAGCTCCAAACGCCAGAATCGCCATGCCTGCGATAATCCAAGGGGTTCTGCGCCCTGTGGCATCCGATAGGAAACCCCAATGCGGTCGCGATATCTGGATACCGTAATGCAATCCAACCAGCAGACCGGGTAAAATCGCGGGCAGCGCCAGTTCGACCACCATCAACCGGTTCAGGGTGGATGTGGTCAGAACGACAATGCTGCCCAGACACATCTGAACCAGACCCAACCGGGCTATGCCGATCCAACTCAGATGTCCGTTTCCGGTCATACTGCCGCCTCCAATGCTCTTAGCCCAAAGGCAGCGATCATCATACCGCTGACATAAAGCGTGACGCCGGTTCCGTTGTACCAGGGCGCACGGGCCCTTGGGTCGCGCAATAGCACCCGCATGGCCAGCAGCTGTCCAACAACCGCGCCTAAGACGGCAAGGGCAAAAACAGGTTTCCCCCACATCGCCAGCAAGGCAATCACCAGCACTTGCGGCACGGTCATCACCCAACAGGCCACCCGCGCCGCACGCCTGGGCCCAAGCGTGACCGGAAGCGAGTTGATCCCCAGTTGGCGATCACCTTCCAGCGCCTTGAAATCATTCAGCGTCATAATTCCATGCGCGCCCAGCGCATACAGAGCCGCAATCACGATCACCGGAACCGACGGCGCGCCTGCGGACAAAATAGCGGCCCCCGTGAACCATGGCAGACCTTCGTAGCACAGCGCCACAAGACCCGGCCCGACCCAGCCCGACCGTTTCAGCCGGATCGGTTCGGCCGAATAGGCCCATGCTGCCAGCACACCGAATACCGTTGCGCCAAACCCCCAGGGGCCCAGCTGCCAACCGACGATCAGGGCCAGCGCGCTCATCGCAACTGCAATCCACGCGCCCCACATCCCCGGAATCCGGCCCGACGGGATCGGCCGGTTTGGTTCGTTGATCTTGTCGACATGACGATCACACCAGTCATTCGCCGCCTGGCTCATGCCGCAGACGATTGGACCGGCCAGGATCAGCCCCAAAATGATCAGCCCAACATGATCGGAAATCGCGCCCGCCGAGGAAACCACACCACACAGGAACGCCCACATCGGAGGGAACCACGTGATCGGTTTAATCAACTCGAGCGCCGCCAGAGGTTGCGGCCAAGAGGATGAGTGTAAATCTGGATTTGCGCTCATATGTCAATCTTGATTGACATTGCGAGTCAATGCAAGAAAAACGCGGCTATTCGTTGTCTTGTTTTTCCTGAATGCCCAGCTTGTGCAGCTTGACGTAAAGGCTTTGCCGGGACAGGCCCAGCATTTCTGCGGCGGCAGCACGATTGTTGCCGGTCAGCTCGATCGCGGTTTCGATACAGATGCGCTCAATCACATCCGTGGTCTGCGACACGATATCCTTCAGATGCGCCGACCCGACCAGATCAACGACATCGCCGCTTGCGACCCTTGGCTGGCTGCTTGCGGTCGGGCGCATCGTCTCGGACCGCGAAGCATCGCGGATCACGAACGCAACGGCCGGATTTGCGCGGTTGTTCAGATAGGAAACCGACACTTCGGCCGCCGTCCAAACACCGACGTCATTGCAAAACTTGGTTGTGTACACTGACATGCGGCCGGATTTCATGGCATTGTCCAACAGCACGTTCAGATCGATCTGGCCGCGCGACATGTATTCGGCCAGGCTGGTGCCCCGAACGTCCACGTGATGCGCAAAATCGACCAGTCGCAAAAACGCATCATTGGCCGATTGAATGACACCTTTGGTGTCAGTGAAGACGATCGCCTCGGAGCCTCTGCGGAACAGGCGCGCCAGATTATCCGACAACCGGTCGGTTGCATGTTCTTCGGATGTACCGGATTCCAGTCGGCACAGCAGCATACGTTCGCCACCGGCCCGGAAACTGATTGGGGTGATCGTGATGTCGCTGCGCGCGCGTTTGGCCTGAATGGTCACCTCGGCATCCACTTCGGACAGCGCCAGCGCAAGGATGTTCTGAACAAACTCTGCGCGCCCACGGTCCTTGAATTCATTTGCGAAAGGTTGCCCCTGCAATTGATCCTTTGCCGCCCCGAACAAATGCGCCGCCGCGTCATTGAGATCCCGAATACGCCCGTCAGAAACCGACACCAGAACAAAGGCATCCCGGGTGGCTGACATCAGCATGCGATAGCGCGCATCAAATTCGCGCCGCTCTTCATAACCTTGTTCCAGCGCAAGCTGCGCCTTGACCAATTGCTGCTGCGTTTCCGCAACTTCTCGCAAATCGCGACCCAGCATCAGGATGGCGCGTTCGCTATGTCCAACCGGGTGGATCGAGTAGCGAACCGGATACTGCCAAACCAATTTGTCACGATGGTTCAGTTCGACCCGCTGAACACCCGCATCCAACACACTTTGCCGCAGCAGGCGGTCCAGCTTGGGCAGGCATTCCTCGGTCAGAAAGCTCGACAGTTTTTGGCCCACCCAGTGATCCAGATTGCCATAGGGTGAATTGTTTTCATTCACCAGCGCAGCCATCACCACGCCTTCGGGGTCAAGGATAAGTGCGATGTCAGATGCTTCCGACAGGATTCCGGCCAAAAAATCAGGCTCGATCATGGGCAGAGCTGCAATCTGCCACGGATTCGGCTTTCCAGATGTCATTTTATTGCGCCGCCAACGAACCGCCGCGGTCCTTGGTCTGCGCCAAACCCGCCAACGCAACTTCGAAGCTGGATGTTACCAGGTCCGCCCCTGTCCCTGCAGTCGTCACTTGCACTTGATTCTCTATAGCCCCGCCCAAAACCAGTCTTGGCGGCTGGTCTATATCCGCTCGGATACGTGTTATCAAATGCACAGCGTTGTCAAGAGCTTGAGACCCCGCACACGAGATCAAAACTGCGTCAAAACTGCCCCCACGAATACAGGACAGAACCTCGTTCTGTGTTGGACCGGCCAGCAGTTGAACGGAACATCCCATGCGACGCAATTGCGACGTCATGACCACCGATCCGATCATGTGCTGTTCGCCCGGCGCGATGGCAACCAGGACAGTGGGCTGCCCGGTGCGGCGCGGACGCATGTCCCAGCTTTCGGACATCGACTTGCACAAGGCGTACAACCGTGACGATGCCAGGGTCACGGTTGCGAAACTTGCATCGTCGTCCACCCACATCTGACCTGCCCGGCGCGCGGCCTCAGGAATACAGATGTCGATAATCTCGGATGATGACAGCCCCGTCTTCTGCAAAAAAGCCATCGTTGACGTCTGTGAAAACCCGCCGGCGGCCATAACAGCTGCGAACAGCCAATCTGTCACCGCATCAAGCGTCATGGACATCGGATTCTGAGATTTCGAGTCCAGAGAACCCAGCACCTGCTTGGCAAACGCTTCAAGCTGGTTTTGGTCCAGTGGTCGATTGCCTTCGAATGGATCGACAATGGGCATTGGATCATCCAATCCTTGCTGGCGGACTGCGACCGGAATCGGTACGGGAATGACCGAGTGGCCTCGGATCAGTCTGGTTCAAGCGGGCAATTTTGTCAAACTTTGTAGACAGACTGTGGATATCTCGGGAAAATCCCAGAAATCGGAATTCAACTGTTATTTAAAAACAAATATTTAACCTGAGCCTCGGTGCGCCGGGCCAAAATATTCGGATGCCCGCATTCAAAATTCAAAGTGTAAGTTTTAATTGACACATTCCGGTATAGCCTTCTACGCTGACATGGAAGTTCAGCAGGGAGGCCCTCATGGCGCAATCAGCCATGACAACGCCTGGAACGCACCAGCTATACACTCCGGAACAACTGGCGCGCCGGGACAGCACATATTGGACGACCGTTCAGGGCATCCTGGCGCCACTGCAATTCGTGGTGTTTCTGGTCTCGTTGGGGCTGGTGCTGCGCTACCTTGCGACCGGTGAGGGATACGCTGTCGCCACAGCTTCGATCATCCTCAAAACGCTTGTTCTGTACCTGATCATGATCACCGGAGCGATCTGGGAAAAAATCGTTTTCGGGCAATACCTGCTGGCCCCGGCGTTCTTTTGGGAGGACGTTTTCAGCTTTCTGGTCATTGCGTTGCACACGGCATATCTTATAGCGCTTTCAACAGGTTGGCTGACATCCGTTGAGCTGATGCTGCTTACGTTGGCGGCTTATCTGGCCTATGTGATCAACGCCGGACAGTTTCTTTTGAAACTTCGCCGTGCGCGGTTGCAAATGCAGGTGCCCGCATGAATTCGGCCGCGCCCATGTCCTCGGGATGTACGCAAACGCCGGTTCTGCGAGAGCGGGGACAGCACGAGGTATTCTGCGGTCTGACGTCGATCATCTGGCTGCACCGAATGATGCCGGATTCGTTTTTTCTTGTCGTCGGCTCGCGCACTTGCGCGCATCTGCTGCAAAGCGCGGCTGGCGTCATGATTTTTGCTGAACCACGTTTCGGAACAGCGATTCTGGAAGAAACCGATCTGGCCGGAATGTCCGATGCACAGGACGAGATTGACCGTGAAGTCGACCGCCTACTGTCAAGGCGCGCTGACATTCGGCGCCTGTTCTTGGTCGGGTCCTGCCCGTCCGAGGTCATTAAGCTGGATCTTGCCAAGGCGGCTGAACGGCTGAATGCGCGTTATGCGCCGAAGATCCGGGTGCTGAACTTCACCGGTTCGGGGATCGAAACCACATTTACGCAAGGCGAGGACAGCTGCCTTGCGGCAATGGTCGAGGCGACGCCCGTCAGCGAAGCCAGACAACTGGTCATCGCCGGGGGTCTGCCGGACGTGGTTCAGGATCAGATGTTGGGTCTGCTGGACAGGATCGGTATCAAAGATATCAAGCTGCTGCCCAATCGCTCCAGCGATCAGGAATTCGGCATCGGCCCGAACACACAGGTCGCCTTTGTGCAGCCGTTTCTGGGTGAAACCTATGACATGCTGATACGCCGCGGCGCACACCCGATCCGCGCGCCGTTTCCGCTGGGCGAACAAGGTACAACCGCCTGGCTGCATGCCGTTGCACAACGGTTCGGGATCACGGCTGAACATGTGGACACCGTGACTCAACCGGCCCGCCTGCGGGCGCAAAAAGCTGTGGCGCAAGCCGCGCAACCGTTGGATGGCAAGCGTGTTTTTCTGATGCCTGACAGCCAGTTAGAGGTGCCACTTGCCCGTTTCCTGTCACGCGAATGCGGGATGGAACTGGTCGAGGTCAGCACACCCTATCTGCATCGCGAACTGGTTGGCGCGGACCTTGCCGAGATCACAGATGGCCCGACCCTGTCCGAAGGGCAGGACGTTGAAAAGCAGCTGGATCGCGTGCGTGATGCACGCCCGGACCTGACGGTCTGTGGTCTTGGCCTTGCCAATCCACTGGAATCGGAAGGGCTGGCAACAAAATGGGCGATCGAGCTGGTGTTCTCGCCAATCCACTTCTACGAACAGGCGGGTGATCTGGCCGGGCTGTTTGCGCGTCCGCTGCGGCGACGCGGTATGCTGCGGGTGGCTGCGGAATGAAGCTGTCGGTCTGGACATACGAAGGCCCGCCCCACGTGGGCGCCATGCGGGTCGCAACCGCGATGGACGGGCTGCATTACGTGCTGCACGCGCCGCAGGGCGATACCTATGCCGATCTGTTATTCACCATGATCGAGCGCCGCGATCATCGCCCGCCGGTGACCTATACAACCTTTCAGGCGCGCGATCTGGGCTCTGACACGGCGCGGCTTTTCCGTGATGCGTGTCAGGCTGCGTATGACAGATTCCAGCCACAGGCCATGATCGTCGGCGCATCCTGCACGGCCGAACTGATCCAGGACGATCCCGGAGGTTTGGGCGAGGCCCTTGGCCTGCCCATCCCGGTGATTCCACTGGAACTGCCCAGCTATCAGCGTAAAGAGAATTTCGGGGCCGACGAGACCTTTCTGCAAATTGTGCGGGCGCTGGCCAGACCGCTGGATCGCAGCGCGCGGATATCCTGCAACCTGATCGGGCCAACCGCGCTCGGGTTTCGTCACCGCGATGACATCACCGAAATCACTGCCCTGCTGAACGACCTTGGGGTTCAGGTCAACGTGACCGCTCCGTACGGCGCGACGCCGTCAGACATCATGCGTTTGGGCGCGGCGCATTTCAACGTTCTGATGTATCCGGAAACCGGCGAAAGCGCCTGCCGCTGGCTGGAACGGAACCTTGATCAACCGTATACGCGCAGTGTTCCCATCGGTGTTGGCGCAACCCGTGATTTCGTTTCAGAGGTCGCCGCACTTGCCGGGTGCGCCCAAACGCTGGATACCGAACGCCTGCGTCTGCCGTGGTATTCGGCCAGCGTCGACAGCACCTATCTGACCGGCAAACGCGTGTTCATCTTTGGCGACGGTACACATGTCGCCGCCGCCACTCGGATCGCCCGCGAGGAAATGGGGTTCGAGGTTGTGGGCATTGGCTGTTTCAACCGTGAAATGGCCCGCGCGATCCGTGCGCTGGCACAGGATATCGGTGTTCAAGCGCTGATCAGCGACGACTATCTTGAGGTCGAAAGCCGGATTTCCGATCTCGCCCCGGAACTGATCCTGGGCACGCAGATGGAGCGTCATATCGGAAAACGTCTGGGCATTCCCTGCGCCGTCATTTCCGCACCGGTTCATGTTCAGGACTTCCCGGCGCGGTATTCTCCGCAAATGGGCGTCGAAGGGGCCAACGTGATCTTTGACACCTGGGTCCATCCGCTGGTCATGGGGCTGGAGGAACACCTGTTGCACATGTTCCGCGAAGATCCCGAATTCAACGACGCGGCCGGGCCATCCCATCATGCCCACGGTGCCAAGCCGACCGAAGCTTCATCACCCGAGCCGGTCAGCGCTCAGGTCATCTGGTTGGACGAGGCCGAGCGCGAGCTGCGCAAGGTGCCGTTCTTTGTGCGCGGCAAGGCGCGGCGCAATACCGAGGCCTTTGCCGAGGCCAGGGGCGAATCCCGGATTTCGGTCGAAACGCTGTACGAGGCGAAAGCCCATTATGCGCGATGACCGCCTGACATATCAGCCCTATCGCATCGCGATCGTGACGCTGGACAGCCACGCCGCCGGGCCATGCGATCGCGTCCTTGCGTCCTTGCAGAGCGACTTTCCCGGGCTGGAGTTGAACGTCTTTGCCGCCGCAGAATGGGGAGAGGACCCGGCCGCGCTGGACGCCGCCAGACAGGGCGTGGCGCAGGCCGATATCATCATTGCCAATCTGCTGTTTCTTGAAGAACACATCACCGCAATCCTGCCTGCACTGCAGGCTCGGCGTGACGATTGCGATGCGATGCTGGGTATCATTGCCGATGCGCAGATCGTCAAACTGACCCGCATGGGGTCTCTGGACATGGCCGCCCCCAGTTCCGGTGCGCTCAAATTGTTGCGTCGCTTGCGGGGATCGTCCAAGCCGTCCACTGAATCCGGTCAGCGCAAAATGAAAATTCTGCGCCGCCTGCCACAGATTCTCAAGTTCATCCCCGGCAAGGCGCAGGATCTGCGGGCGTGGTTCATTTCCATGCAGTACTGGCTGGGCAGTTCCGACGACAATATGGAAGCGATGATCCGCTTTCTGATCGGGCGATACGCCAGCCGGCCCGAATGGCAGGATGCGCAGGCCCCGGCACCGCGGGACTACCCCGAGGCGGGCCTGTATCATCCCGATCTGCCCCAGCGTATCTCAATCAATCCCGACGATCTGCCCGGCCCGCGCAACCCCCGCGCTACTGTTGGTCTGTTGATGATGCGGTCATATGTGCTCAGTTCCGATACTGCACATTACGATGCCGTCATTCACGCGCTCGAGGCACGCGGCCTGCGGGTCATACCCGCCTTTGCCGGTGGACTGGATGCACGGCCCGCAGTGGACCAGTTCTTTCAGCCGGATGGGAACCGTCAGATTGATGCACTGCTGTCGCTGACCGGGTTCTCGCTGGTGGGCGGCCCGGCTTACAATGACAATGAAAGCGCGATCAAGATTCTAAAGAACCTTGATATTCCATATGTTTCCGCGCATCCGCTGGAATTTCAGACGTTGGAACAATGGGCGGCGTCGCCACAGGGTCTTGGACCGATCGAAACAACCATGTTGATCGCGCTGCCCGAACTGGATGGCGCAACCTGTCCTACGGTGTTTGCGGGACGTCATGGCACGGACACGCACGCATCGCCCGCCGGCAAGGCCATGGCCCCATGCCCCGAGCGAGTCGAGATGCTGGCCGCGCGTCTTGATCGTCTGGCATCCTTGCGCATCTCGCGCGCACAGGATCGCAAACTTGCTATTGTGCTGTTCGGCTTTCCTCCAAATGCCGGCGCGGCAGGAACAGCGGCGCATCTGGATGTCTTTACCTCTTTGCTGAATACACTGCATTCGCTGAAGGCGGATGGCTATGATCTTGAACCGCCTGAAAGCGTGGCAGAGCTGCGCGCGGCCGTTCTGGGTGGCAATTCCGAGATCTACGGACAAGAGGCCAATGTCGCCGCCAAAGTCAGCGCCGACGATATCGTCCGAGACACACCGTGGCTGGACGAGATCGAGTCCAGTTGGGGCCCCGCCCCCGGTCGGGTCCAGACTGACGGGCGGGATGTCTTTGTATTGGGTCGACAGTTCGGCAATATCTTCGTCGGCCTGCAACCCGGCTTTGGTTACGAAGGCGACCCGATGCGCCTGCTGTTCGAGCGCGGCTTTGCCCCGACCCATGCCTTTGCCCAATTCTACCTGTGGCTGCGCACCAGTTTCAAAGCTGACGCGGTGCTGCATTTCGGCATGCATGGCGCACTGGAATTTATGCCGGGCAAGCAGACCGGGCTCAGCGATGCGGACTGGCCCGACCGTCTGATCGGGGACCTGCCAAACATCTATCTGTATGCCGCCAATAACCCGTCCGAGGCGTCTCTGGCCAAGCGCCGGTCCGGCGCCGTGACCGTCAGCCATCTGACCCCGCCACTGTCCAGCGCAGGACTGTACAAGGGATTGGCCGAGTTGAAAGACAGCCTGGGTCGTTGGCGCGCCTTGCCGCCGGACGCGCCCGACCGCGCCGATCTGGAAACGCTGATTGCCCATCAGGCCGAAGCCGTCGATCTGGACGGGCAGGATCCGGCGGCCCTGTGGCACACATTGCTGGACACCGAAGGCGCGTTGATCCCCGAGGGCCTGCACGTGGTCGGCCAGCCGATGACAGATCAGGAACGTTCGGACTATCTGGACCTGCTGGATCTGGACGCGACGGGTCGCGCCGAAATGGATGCGGCGCTGGCCCGCGAAACTGAAATGCCCGCCCTGATGCGCGCATTAAATGGGCGGTTCACGCCCCCTGTTCCCGGTGGCGATTTGCTGCGCAACCCTGACATTCTGCCCACGGGCCGCAACATCCACGCCTTTGATCCGTTCCGCATGCCCACGGCATATGCCTGTCAGGACGGTGCAAAACAGGCAGACTTGCTGTTGAAAACCCACGACACCCTGCCACGCAGTGTGGCCCTGGTATTGTGGGGCAGCGACAACATCAAATCCGACGGCGGCCCGATCGGGCAGGCTTTGGCCCTGATGGGTGCAAAACCCCGGTTTGACAGCTTTGGTCGCCTGTCCGGTGCAGACCTGATCCCCCTGTCGGAGCTGGGCCGTCCCCGCATTGACGTGGTGATGACCCTTTCGGGCATCTTTCGCGACCTGCTGCCCCTGCAAACCCGTCTGCTGGCCGAGGCTGCCATGAAAGCAGCCCATGCAGACGAACCGCTGGACCGCAATTTCATCCGTGCGCATTCCCTTGCTTACGCCGAGCGTATGAATGTGCCACTGGACGAGGCCGCCCTGCGCGTCTTTTCAAATGCTGAAGGGGCCTATGGCTCGAACGTCAATCAGCTGGTCGACAGTCTGGCTTTTGTGGACGAGGACGAACTGGCCGACGCTTATGAGGCGCGCAAAGGCTTTGCCTATGACACCACGGGCAAGGCGCGCAAGAACACCGACCTGCTGCAACAAACGATGCAAGATGTCGAGGTCGCCTATCAGAACCTCGAATCCGTCGAACTCGGGGTCACGACCGTTGATCATTATTTCGACACACTGGGCGGTATTTCCCGCGCGGTGCGGCGGGCGCGCGGTTCGGATGTGGCGGTTTACATCAGTGATCAGACGCGCGGCGACGGCAAGGTGCGCACGCTGGCAGATCAGGTGGCGCTGGAAACGCGGTCACGCTCGTTGAACCCGAAATTCTACGAAGGTCTGCTGAAACACGGCGCAGAAGGTGTCCGCCAGATCGAAGCGCATGTGACCAACACGCTGGGCTGGTCAGCCACCACCGGTCAGGTCGAGCCCTGGGTGTATCAGCGCATCTCGGAAACCTTCGTGCTGGACGAACACATGCGCAACCGGTTGGCCGATCTGAACCCGGTGGCGTCGAGCCGGATGGCCAATCGCCTGCTGGAAGCCAGCGATCGCGCTTATTGGCAACCCGATGCCGAAACTCTGGACGCGCTGCAACGTGCAGCGGATGCGCTGGAGGATCGGATGGAAGGGATTGCAGCGGAATGAGGAGCCAATCATGAGCCCATTAGACAAAAACCCTCCGAACCTGACCGGCCTTGACGGAGAAGGCTCGGTTCAGGTGCATCAGGACCCCACCGCACGGATCGAAGGCGCCAAGGTGTTCTCGGTCTATGGCAAGGGCGGCATCGGCAAATCCACCACCAGTTCGAATCTGTCGGCGGCGTTTTCGACCTTGGGCAAACGGGTGCTGCAAATCGGGTGCGATCCCAAGCACGACAGCACCTTCACACTGACCGGTTCTCTGGTACCGACTGTGATCGACATCCTGAAAGAGGTCGATTTTCACCCCGAAGAGTTGCGTCCCGAAGACTTTATGTTCGAAGGTTGGGGTGGTGTGCAATGTGTCGAGGCCGGTGGTCCGCCAGCTGGCACCGGCTGCGGCGGCTATGTTGTGGGCCAGACCGTAAAGCTGCTGAAACAGCATCACATGTTGGACGATACCGATGTGGTGATCTTTGACGTGCTGGGCGATGTGGTCTGCGGCGGATTTGCGGCACCGCTGCAACATGCCGACCGGGCGGTGATCGTGACGGCCAACGACTTTGACTCAATCTACGCAATGAACCGGATCATCGCCGCCGTGCAGGCGAAGTCGGTTAATTACAAAGTCCGTCTGGCCGGGTGCGTCGCCAATCGCAGCCGCGACACGGATGAGGTGGATCGCTTTTGCGGGCAGGTTGGTTTCAAACGCATCGCGCATATGCCCGATGTTGACGCCATCCGCCGGTCGCGCCTGAAAAAGAAAACACTGTTCGAAATGGATGATGACGAGGATATCGTCCACTGCCGCGCCGAATATGTCCGGCTGGCGGAAACACTTTGGAACGGGACCGAGGCTTTGGCCCCCGAACCTCTGCCCGACCGGGAAATCTTTGAGTTGCTGGGATTTGATTGATGACCTATGAGGCCACACGCGCCCGGGTCGAGACGTATTTCGACCGCACAGCCACCCGCACGTGGGCACGGCTGACCAGCGATGCGCCGGTTTCGCGGATTCGTCAGACTGTGCGCGAAGGCCGCGATCAAATGCGGGACCGTCTGCTGGACGGGCTGCCCGAGGACCTGACCGGGCGCCGCATTTTGGATGCCGGTTGCGGAACCGGGCAATTGACCGAGATTCTCGCGCTTCGCGGGGCCCAGGTTGTGGCCATCGACATTTCTCCGGCTCTGATTGCCATCGCCCGCGCGCGCCTGCCGCGGGCTCTGAGCGCGCACGTGGATTTCCACGCAGGTGACATGCTGCGCGAACCCAACGGGCCGTTCGATCATGTCTTTGCCATGGACAGTCTGATTTATTACGACGCTGATCATATCCATACAGCGGTTGAGCGCTTTGCAGGTCATGGCGCGACCGTGCGGTTCACTGTCGCGCCCCGTACACCGCTGCTGGCGATGATGTGGTACACCGGCAAGGTCTTCCCGAAAGGCGACCGTTCGCCGACCATGGTGCCGCATAACACCCGGACGCTGACACGCAGGCTGGATGGTTTCAGCACGGTCCGCGATCTGGGCCGCGTCAATTGCGGCTTTTACATCTCGCACGCGCTGGAGGTTGCTTCATGAGCCAGCGCCCCTCGCCCTTCACCCGGATACCAACCGAGTTTCTGCCCTTTGCAGATGCCGCCAGCGCCGATCTGCCGATGGGTCAGCTGCTGCGTCTGTCGCTGTTCCAGGTGTCGGTCGGGATGGCGTCAGTCATGCTGCTGGGCACGCTGAACCGGGTGATGATCGTCGAGCTGGGCGTGGCCGCAACGGTTGTTGCGATCATGATCGCCCTGCCGGTGCTGATTGCACCGTTCCGCGCGCTGCTCGGGTTCCGCAGCGATACACATCGCAGTGCGATTGGCTGGAAACGCATTCCCTATCTTTGGTTCGGTTCGATCTGGCAGATGGGCGGGCTGGCCGTGATGCCCTTTGCGTTGCTGGTGCTGAGCGGTCATTCCACGCTGCATGTTCCATATGCAGGCGAAGCGCTGGCGGCGATTTCATTCCTGATGGCGGGTCTGGGCATCCACATGACCCAGACCGCAGGGCTGGCGCTGGCCTGTGACCGCGCAACGCCTGAAACGCGACCCAAGGTTGTGGCGCTGCTATATGTGATGTTCCTGATCGGCATGGGCGCATCTGCACTGATCGTTGGCTGGCTGCTGCGCGACTTTTCAGAGTTGCGCCTGATCCGCGTGGTTCAAGGCGCGGCGGTTGTCGGCATGGCGCTGAACCTGATCGCATTGTGGCGACAGGAAAAAGTCCGCCCGATGAGCGCCGAGGAACGCGCCGCGCCGCGCCCCCGGTTCAGCGATGCATGGTCCGATCTGCTAAGCGGCGGTCAGGCCGGACGGCTGCTGGCCGTCGTCTTTCTGGGCACCATGGCGTTCAACATGCAGGACGTATTGCTGGAGCCCTATGGCGGTGAAGTTCTTGGTCTGTCAGTCTCGTCTACAACTGTTCTGACAGCGATGTGGGCAACTGGCGCCCTGGCAGGCTATGGTCTGTCCGCGCGACTGCTGGGGTTGGGACGCGACCCCATCCGGCTGTCCTGCGGCGGAATTCTGGTGGGCATCTTTGCCTTCAGCGCTGTGATCTTCTCGGCACCGATGCAGGCGCCGCTGTTGTTTTTCACCGGTGCCGGGCTGATCGGATTTGGCGGCGGTATCTTTGCTGTGTGCACTCTGATTTCGGCCATGTCCCTGCCCGAGCAGGGCTTTGCCGGGCGCGGTCTGGCTTTGGGTGCCTGGGGTGCTGCACAGGCCACCGCCTCGGGTCTTGCCATCGCTGTTGGCGGTGCGCTGCGCGACATCGTCAATATCCAGGCGTTGCAGGGAAATCTGGGGGCCGCGCTGAACTCGGACGCGACCGGATACTCTGTCGTTTATCACACTGAAATCGCATTGCTTTTCGTCACGCTCATTGTCCTTGGGCCGCTGGCGACGCGCAAACGTCGGGCCATCGGGCCGACCGGCCTGCCGGAGTTCCCGACATGATGCATCTCACACTGGAAGAAAGGATCCCGGAATGACCCAGACCTTCTTTGGAAATTTTGACCTTGCAAGCCTGTCGATCTGGCTGTTCTGGGTCTTTTTCGCCCTGCTGATCTATTACATTCAGCGGGAAAACATGCGCGAAGGCTTCCCCCTGGTTGATGATGACGGCGAAGAAGCCGCCAATCAGGGCCCGTTCCCGGTACCGGAGGACAAGACCTTCAAACTGCCCCATGGGCGCGGCGAGCTGACCGTGCCCAGCGGCCAGCGCGGTGACCGCGACGATCTGGCGCTGGAACGCACCAACGCCGCCGGCGGTTATCCGTTCGAACCCACCGGAAATCCGATGGTGGATGGCGTCGGCCCCGCATCCTGGGCCCCGCGCCGCGATGTTCCGGAACTGGATGGGCATGGGCATCTGAAGCTGCAACCGATGCGCAGCCTCGAGACTTTTTCCCACGCTGCGGGCCGCGATCCACGCGGCAAGCCTGTTGTGACCGGCGACAACAAGGTTGTCGGCACCGTCACCGATATGTGGATCGACGTGCCCGAACAACTGGTCCGCTATCTGGAGTATGAGCTGGATGCCGAACACGGCGGCGGCACACGCCTAGTCCCGCTGACCATGGCCCGTATTCATTCTAACCGGGTCAAGGTCCGTTCGATCTTTGCCGAGCATGTCAAGGACGTGCCGCAAGCCAAAAGCCCCGATCAGGTGACCTTGCTCGAAGAAGAAAAAATCAGCGCCTATTACGCGGGCGGCACACTCTACGCAAGCGAGACGCGGCAGGCGCCGCAGTTCTAAGCCAGACAGGAGCCAGCCGATGTCAGAAGACGAGTTCGCAATCGAGCCGGTGCCCGGCCTGCCGGAACGCCCGCCAAAAGACGAGGTGATCCTGTGGCAGGGGCGCCCGCAATGGTGGGCGCTTGCAAAATCCTCGGTCAGTGTTCTGTGGGTGGCGGGGTATTTTGCGGTTCTGACGCTGTGGCGCTTTTTCTCGGTGATAGACCTGATGCCGCTGGATCTGGCCATCGCCGCATCGTTGCCGTTTGTGATTCTGGGCGCGGCGACCTGCGGTCTGCTGGTCCTGTTCTCGGTCGTTCAAGCGCGCTGCACGATGTATACACTGACCAATCGCCGCGTCGCCATGCGGATCGGCGCGGCGCTGACCATCACGCTGAACCTGCCTTACACCAGGATTGACAGCGCCGATCTGGACCTGCGCAAGGATGGCACCGGGACAATCGCCCTGACGCTGCAAGGTCCAACGCGGTTCAGCTACCTGCTTTGCTGGCCGCATGTGCGCCCGTGGTACTTTAGCACCCAACCCGCCCTGCGCTGCATCCCGGATGCGGAGACTGTCGCCGGTATTCTGGCAGACGCAGCAGAGTCGCGGGTGAGTGTTCCTCAGGTCGAACGCACCCTGGAACCGATTGCAGCGGAATAGGAGATAACGGCATGGCCAACACCCTTAACCAGACCCGAAGCCAGGATCGCGAATTGATCCCGCGCGTGCTGCTGGTGGCCATGGGTCTGCTGGTTTTGGCTGTGCTCGCCGTTGTCACCTATGCCCGAATTGCCGATGTGCCGCTTTCTGCGACGCCTCCGGCAGCCGAAATCACCCATGAACGCGGAATGATCCTGATCAGTGATGGCGTCAGCGGCGCCGTCAGCGTGCTGTCACCCGAAGGCGCCGTGATTGCCCGGCTGGATGCCAGCCAGGGCGGCTTTGTCGCCGGTGTCGCCCGGGTCATCGACCGCAACCGCGCGCAGGCCGATTTGCCTGCGCATACCCCTGTCATCGTGACGCGCCGCGCCAATGGCCGTCTCGATATCACCGATCCCGCAACGGGATGGAGCGCTGACCTCATGGGGTTCGGCGCCGACAATGCCAGTCGTTTCGCCAGACTTCTGGATCAACCCTGAAAGGAAGCCAAACATGGGACTTTTGACAAAAGACTTTGAACGCGCGCCCTGCACAGTCGAGGTAAGCCACAAATTCGAGAGCTTGCACGCCCATGTCAGGTTCGACAACGGCGCTGTGATCCATCCCGGCGACGAAGTGCAGGTGAAAGGTCCTGAAATCATGGCACCGTTTGGTGAGATCGTCATCGAACAGCGCGAAGCGACGATCATCCGCGCCAGCCTGCTTGAACGTCTTTGGACCCGCCTGACTGGCGATCTAGAGGTGATGGAACTGTGCGAATTCTCCTTTTCCGAGGAGGTCAAGCTATGAATATGCAATCCAAACACACCGCCGACGCCACAACGGTCGAAGAGGGCCTGGCCATCGCCGCCGAACAGGACGCGATCTACAACGACGAAATGGCGACCGAGACGGCGATGCAGAACACTCTGCTGACGCCGCGCTTTTACACCACCGATTTTGACGAGCTTGACGCGATTGACGTGTCCCCGGTCCGTGATGACTGGGACGGGCTGATCGCGCAGATGGCCTCGGACCCCAACAGAGGCCACTTCAAAAAGAACAAAGACTGGGACCAGATCGATTGGGACGGGATGGAGCCTCAGTTGAAAAAGGAATTCATCGATTTCCTGATCTCGTCCTGCACTGCCGAGTTCTCGGGCTGTGTGCTGTACAAAGAGATGAAGCGACGCGGCAACAACGAGGACATCACCCAGCTGTTCCAGCTGATGGCTAGGGACGAAGCGCGCCATGCCGGATTTATCAACGATGCCCTGCGCGAGGCCGGGCTACGGGTCAATCTGGGTTTTCTGACTCAGAAAAAGAAATACACCTATTTCAGACCCAAGTTCATCTATTATGCCACCTATCTGTCAGAAAAGATCGGTTACGCGCGTTATATCACCATATTCCGTCACCTTCAGGCCAACCCCGAGCATCGGTTTCACCCGATCTTCAAATGGTTCGAAGAGTGGTGCAATGACGAGTTCAGCCATGGCGAGGCCTTTGCCCTGCTGATGAAGACCGACCCCAAGCTGACCTCGGGCATGAACGTGCTGTGGATCAAGTTCTTTCTGACAGCCGTTTATGCCACCATGTTTGTCCGCGATCATCAGCGCCCGGCTTTTCACGAGGCACTGGGTGTCGATCCCGACTGGTATGCGCACGAGGTGTTTGAAAAGACCAGCGAGCTGAGCAAGCAGATTTTCCCAATTACACTGGATATCGATGATCCGCGCTGGCTGAAAAACTGCCGCGCAATGTATCAGGCCAATGTGGACATCGCCCGGGCCAAGGAACGTGGCGGCGTGTCTGGCAAGATCGCTCAGCTTTGGGCTTCGATGCGCGCGGGCCGCGCATTTGCGGCGCTGTATCTGATTCCGGCCAAGCGGCATCAGGTTCCGGCCAGCACAAGACTGGAGCCCTGCTACTGATGACTACTGCCCCCTGGATCGCTGCGCCTGTTGCGCTTTTCCTCTGGTGGTTTTCCACCGGAGCGATCCTGTGGGCCGTTCGTCGCAGCACCGGCGGGCGCAATCGCGCGGCGCTGTGGTCATTGCCGGTCCTGTTTGCCGGTCTGGCGGGGTTTTGGCAGTCCCTGGGTCATGGCGATACTGGTGCCGTCTACCTGGGCTTTGCCAGTGCGCTTGCGATCTGGGGCTGGATCGAGCTGGCATTCCTGTGCGGTGTGATCACCGGCCCAAACGCGTATCCCTGCCCGGTCGACGCACCGCTGTGGGAACGATTTATCCGCGCCTGGGGAACCATCGCATATCACGAGATGCTGTTGGTCACGATCGCCATTGCGCTGGCTCTTGTCAGTTGGAACCAGCCCAACACAGCGGGCGCGTGGTGTTTCGGCATTCTGTTTGCAGCGCGGATCTCGGCCAAATTGAACCTGTTTTTTGGCGTACCAAAGTTCAATACCGAGTTTCTTCCTGACCACCTGTCGCATTTGCCCAGTCACTTCCGGATTGCCCGGATGAACTGGTTTTTTCCCATATCCGTTTCGCTGCTGTCTCTGGCCGTTGCCCTGTTCATGGCGCGCGCAGGACATGCGGCGACCGACCAGATCAAGACCGCTCAGATACTGTTGGCCAGCCTGACCGCGCTGGCCGTGCTCGAGCACTGGCTGCTGGTTCTGCCGCTGCCCGATGCAAAGTTGTGGCGCTGGATGCTGCCGGACCCAAAGCCTCTGACCATGAATACCGAAAGGGAGGGACGTCATGGAATTTGACAAGATGTTCAATGCACAGCTTGATCAGCTGAAAGAAGAAGGCAATTACCGGATTTTTGCCGAGCTTGAGCGGATGTGCGGCGCCTTCCCAAGCGCGAAATCACATGTCGAAGACAGCCCAGATACGGTCACCGTTTGGTGTTCGAACGATTACCTGGGAATGGGCCAGAATTCCAAAGTGCGCGAGGCGATGAAAGAGGTCATCGATTCTTGCGGCGTGGGCGCGGGCGGCACGCGCAATATCTCGGGCACAAACCACCACCATGTCCGGCTTGAGGCCGAACTGGCCGATCTGCACGGCAAAGAGACGGCGTTGGTGTTCACCTCGGGCTATGTGTCGAACTGGGCTTCCCTGTCGACCCTGGGCAGCCGTCTGCCGGATGCTGTGATCCTGAGCGATGAACTGAACCACGCCTCGATGATCGAAGGCATCCGCCACTCGCGCGCCCAAAAGGTCATCTGGAAACATAACGACCCCGAAGACCTTGACCGCAAGCTGGCGGCACTGCCGGTGAACAGCACAAAGATCGTGGCGTTTGAATCGGTTTACTCCATGGATGGCGACATCTGCCCAATGCAGGAAATCGTCGAAGTGGCAGAGAAACACGGCGCCCTGACTTATTTGGACGAGGTTCACGCGGTGGGTCTGTACGGTCCACGCGGCGGTGGTATCAGCGAACGCGAAGGTCTGGCGGATCGCATCACTCTGATCGAGGGCACGTTGGGCAAAGCCTACGGCTGTGTCGGCGGTTATGTGACCGGGTCCGAAGCGCTTTGCGACTTCCTGCGCAGTTTCTCAAGCGGTTTCATCTTTACAACCGCCTTGCCACCGGCGATCGCGGCGGCGGCAACTGTCAGTATTCAGCACCTGAAAACCAGCAATGCAGAGCGGCTAGCCCAGCGCCGTCAAGTCAGCCGGTTACGCGACAAGCTGAACGCTTTTGGTATCCCGCATCTGGACAATCCCAGTCACATTATCCCGGTGATGATCAAAGACCCGGTCAAATGCCGGATGCTGTCGGATATTCTGATGCGGGACTACGGAATATATGTACAACCCATCAATTATCCGACTGTTCCCAAGGGAACCGAGCGGCTGCGTTTTACCCCATCTCCGCTGCATAGCGATGACGATATCGACCGGCTGGTCGAGGCGCTGATGGTGCTTTGGAAACAATGTGCACTGGCCCATGCGGTCGCATGATGATCCGGTACCGTTTGTGATGCGTAGTTTACCTAGGCGATGCGGGCTCTAGATCACCCATTGTCGCAACGAAGCGGAGGAGAATCTGATGAAAACCACAAGACGTCAATACATCGCCCTTATGGGGGCTACGGCTGCCGCGGCAGCATTGCCAATGGGACTTCTATCGGCAGAACCAACAACGCATATTGTCGAAATGCTAAACAAAGATCCCGACGATGCCAAAAGCCGCATGATCTACAAGCCGGCCGTGCTTCAGGTGAATGTGGGTGACACTGTCAAGTTTGTCGCAGAAGACAAAGGTCATAATGCTGAATCCGACAAAAACATGATCCCCGAAGGCGGTGACACATGGAAAGGCAAGATCAACGAAGAGGTCGAGGTCACCTTCACGACTGAAGGCACCTATGGGTACTACTGCACGCCTCACCGCGCGACCGGTATGGTCGGGCTGATTCTTGTTGGCGATCCCAGCAGCAACTTCGAAGAAGCACGCGGTGCCAAGCAGCGCGGCAAGGCAAAAGGCCGTTACGAAGAGTATTTCGAAGAAGCAGAAGTGATGATGCAGGAAAGCGGAACAGGCTGACCTGATCTTACAGCCAGAACGTGCGGGAGCGCCGCCCCGCCGTCAGCCACCAAGCGGCCCGGAACACCAATGCGGTATCAGGGCCGTCTGATTGACATCTCGATGACATTGTCTTCGCGTCGCAGCAATCCACCCACCAGCCGTTCGATGTCCTGCGCTGTCATGGCAGCGTCCGCGTACATTTCGCCGGGCGAGGCCTGATCGATAAAGCGATCG
Organism: Pseudomonadota bacterium; assembly: GCA_039028255.1. Taxonomy (GTDB): domain Bacteria; phylum Pseudomonadota; class Alphaproteobacteria; order Rhodobacterales; family Rhodobacteraceae; genus Ruegeria. The sequence goes on from JBCCIK010000028.1 coordinate 31,372, forward strand.
GGCAATGTGACGGTGCGCACGCGCAGGCCCCGATCCAGTGCGCCCGAGTTGGCCAGATGTGACAGGACATGCGCGCCAAACCCGCCCTGCGCGCCTTGTTCGACGGTGACGATGGCGCTGTGGGTGGCTGCCAGCTCTTTGAGCAATTCCGAATCCAGCGGCTTGGCAAATCTTGCGTCCGCCACTGTCGGATTGTGGCCCTGTTCCACCAGTAAATCGGCAGCACCCAGACACTCGTTCAGATGTGCGCCCAATGACAGGATCGCGACATCTTCGCCCTGGCGAACAATCCGGCCTTTGCCGATGGGCAGGATTTCGCCCCGGTCCGGCAGATCAACACCTACCCCTGCGCCGCGCGGAAAGCGCACGGCCGAAGGACCGGCGTCATACGCCAGCGACGTCGCCATCATATGCCGCA
>JBCCIK010000029.1:0-30214 GCA_039028255.1 Pseudomonadota bacterium
CCCCGGGCTCCATGGGCGTCGACAAATACTGGCCACCGGTCAACCGCGTCGACAACGCATATGGCGACCGAAACCTCATCTGCACATGCCCACCAATGGAAGAATACCAAGAAGCCGCAGAGTAACAAGCGGCCGTAAACAATCAGCCCCCGCCAAAAGGCGGGGGTTTTTCTTATGGAACGAAGCTTTCGGGAACACCAAATGGGGGTGTGTCCACACTCGTCCCGGTCAGCGTGTTCAGGAAGGCGACGAGGTCGTTGATTTCTGATTCCGTCAAATGTACGGGAGTGATGTCGATCTTGCTGCGCACCCGCTGCATTTCGAACTGATCTTGCCAGATAACGAAATCCGCCTGCTGCAACCACGGAACCTGAGGCAGGGCCGCCATCTCGGGCGCCCAGTTGGCAAGGCTGTTCTTAGGGTCCAGATGGTGGCGGATCATGCTTTCGAGGTCGGGAAAGGCGCCGTTATGGCCGTACGGGGCCGTCAGGGCCACATTGCGTAGCATCGGGGTGCGAAAGCGATACGCGTCTTCCAACCGGTTGCTTTCGCCCATCCGGCCCACATCGCGCGCGTAAGGGTCCCATTGTCGGGTGCGGCCCGGGCCAAACGGAGGCAAGGCCAGCGCGTGAAATTTCTGATCCGACATCAGCTGGCCTGAATGGCACGCCGAACAGTTCGCCTTGCCATAGAACAGGGCCATGCCGTCTTTCTGAGCTTTCGAAAGCGCCTTGGTGTCTCCGGCGAGATACTGATCGAACGGACTGTCGGTGCTGCGCCATTCAATCGCCATAAACGCGGCCAGCGCATTGGCAATCTGGGTGATTGTGATATCGCCGGGGGTATCAATACCGTCGAAAGCGGCGACAATGGCCGGACCATAACGCGGATCGGTGCGCACTCGTTTCGCCAGGATCGGCCAGCCTTTGTCGATGCGGTCATGAACTGCGCCAGTGACCTGGTTTTCGGCCACGTTCCCGGCCATTTCGAACTGTGATGTCAGCGGAAAAAGGGCCTGCGCGGCCAGCAGTGAGCTCAAACCGTCCGGCAACCATTCCTGCGCCGGAGAATTGAAGCCATTGCCGTAAACGTCTGAGAGACTGAGGCGGCCATCATGAAAGAGTGTATGCAGTTTTTTGGCGCCAAGGTTCCACAGGCCCGGGGCATTGCGTGGGATGCGCTTGCGAACCTTGTCAGGCCCGGTGCCCGGCGTGCGGTCCGGTCCCAGGCCCTTACCACCTTCGCCGATGCCCAGAGACAGCCCATCTGAGGTGCCGAAATCCGGGTGATGGCAGTGCGCGCAGGATATGTTCCGGTTGCCCGACAGGATGGGGTCGTAAAACAGTTGATGTCCGATGGCGGCCTGTTCCATATCAAAGGAAAGGAAGTCATCATCGGTCAATGGCGGCGGCAAATCCTGCGCCGCGGCGGTCCCGGCCCACAGGAAAGCAGCCAACCCATGCGTCAGTTTCTGTTTGCACTTTGCTGTCTTGCGACCCCGGCGCTGGCCGAGCTGGAACAGGCGCGCGATCTGATGGAGGCGGGGAAATTTGTGGCTGCGCGAGAGGCATTGCTGCCCGCCGCCCGGTCGGGCAATGCCGAAGCTGAGGAACTGATTGGCGTTATGTACGGGCTTGGCCTTGGGGTTGAGCAGGACTATGAACGCGCGTTTGAATGGTACCTGCGTGCCTCGATGAAGGGGCATCCGGGAGCGCAGTCGGGGGTTGGATGGTATTACGAACTGGGTCTGGGCATGCCTGCGCCCGATCTGGTGCGGGCTTACATGTGGTACACGCTCAGCGCTATCGGCGGTGATCCCGACGCGGCGATCAGCCTTGAGGAAGTGGTCAAGAAGATGTCGCCGGAGCAGATCGATAGGGCGCATGTTCTGGTCAATGACTACAAAGGATGGATGTACCCGTTCCGGTAGGGGCCGGGCCAATCGGCCCGGCGCTGTCGCTCAGTTCAGGTCTGCATCGCGCGACGCGTTGACGTTGGCCTCGGCTGCGGCCACAGCTTCGGTCAGTGCAACAAAAATCTCGTCTCCACGGGCGACGTTTGACTGGAACCAGTCGTAAACCGGTGTTGCGGCCTCTTTGAACGCGGCTTTTTGATCGGGTGTTGGCACGTAAAGGTCACCACCACCGGCGACGAAGTCCTCGTAAGCCTGAATTGACTTGCGCTTGGGCGAAGCAAAGGTGGCCTGTTGCAGAGCATAGAACCCGTCCACCACAACGCGGCGTAAATCCTCGGGCATTTCCTGGAACTTGGCGTTGTTCATCCACCACAACGCGCCCATATAGGCATGCCCGTCCAGGGTGACAAATTGCAGACCCGCATCCGGGAACTTCATGCCCATGATATCGGTGATACCGTTTTTCGAACCTTCAACCACACCGGTCTGAAAGCTGGTGAACAGTTCCGGCCACGGGATCGGAGTGGGTGAGGCCCCCAGCGCCTTGACCAGTTCTTGCGGTAGGTCTGCGACAACAGTGCGGATCTTCAGACCGTCCATGTCAGCAGGCTCGGCAATACGGCGTTGCGTGTTGGCAAAATTGCGCCAGCCGCCTGTGTTGCCGATTGTCATCAACCGGATCGTGCCGCCTGAATCCTCCAACGCCATATTCCGCATGGTACGGGTGAAATCGCCGGACAGCACGTGTTCGGCAATACGATCATCGGCCATCAGATAGGGCAGGTCCAGCACCTGTACGTAGGGAAAGATACCTGATGCCCCGCCCGAAGTAGAGATGTAGATGTCGATGGTCCCGTCGGCGACGCCTTGTAGACACTCGGCCCCGTTCGAACACAGCTGAGTTCCGATGAACAGCTCGACCTCGATCGCGCCGTTCGAGGCGGCCTCGACATAGTTCTTGAAGACGATCAGACCGTCATAGTCTTCGTCATTTTCGTTCGAGTTGGCGGTGGCGCGCAGCGTATAGTCAGCGGCCGTAGCAGCCATGGCGGATGCGGCCACAAGCGATGTGGCCACCGCTGCGGTTTTGATGAAGTCTTTAAGCATGCGTTTCCTCCCTGTGGAACTCAGTCAGTTGGCAAACCCCGTGATGCGCGGGATCGTCATGGATAGTGCGGGGATATAGGTGATCAGAAAGATCACTATGATTTCAACGGCCAGAAACGGCAGGATTGCCTTGGCGATGGTTTCCACCTTTTCACGTGACACGGCCGCGGCAACAAACAGGACCAGCCCCATGGGTGGTGTGGCAAGGCCGACGGTCAGATTTACACTCATGATAATGGCAAAGTGGATGGGGTCCACGCCCAGGCTGGTGAAAATCGGACCAAGGATCGGGCCGAGGATGATGATCGCCGGGCCGGCGTCGAGGAACATTCCAACGACAAACAGCAGCAGGTTGATCAGCAGCAGCAGGATCAGCGGATTTTCGGACAGGCTGAGGATCAGCGAGGCCAGCTGCTCGGGCGCATGGCTAAGGCTGACCACCGTCTTAAAGGCCATTGCGGCACCGACCAGCAACAGGACAACAGCGGATGTCAAACCCGCATTGCTGAGAATCTCGGGCACTTCTTTTAGGGTCAGCGTGCGTAACACGAAGAACCCGATAATGAACGCATAGCCCACGGCGACGGCGGCGGCCTCGGTCGGGGTGAAAATTCCGCCCAGAATACCGCCCAGAATGATCACCGGTGTCAAAAGCGGGAAGAATGCCTTGAGGCTCGCCTGACGTCTTTCCGGCCAGGTGTATTTTCGGCTGGCAACCGGAAAGTCGTATTTGTCGGCCATGACCTTGATCATAAGCATCAGGCCAACGCCAACCATCACGCCGGGCACGATCCCGGCCAGAAACAGGGCCGCCACGCTTTCGCCCATCACATAGGCGTAAATGATCATGATGCCCGAAGGCGGAATGATCGGCCCGATCACGGAACTTGCCGCTGTGATCGCAGCAGCGAATTTGCGGGTGTAGCCTTGTTTTTCCATCGCCGGGATCAGCATGGACCCCAGCGCCGATGTGTCGGCAACCGCCGACCCGGACAAACCCGCAAAGAGGATGGAACTCAGTACGTTCACATGTGCCAGCCCGCCGCGAAAGTGACCCATCAGGGCCTGGCTGAATTCGACCAGGCGAATGGTGATGCCGCCCCGGTTCATCAGCTCTCCGGCAAGCATGAAGAACGGGATGGCCATCAAGGGAAAGCTGTCCATTCCGTTGTAGACGTTGCGATACAGCAAGGTGATGTCGTTGGTTTGACCGTTCAGCCACAGCAGAATGCCCGGCGCGGCCAACAGGGCGAAAAAGACCGGCAAGCCGATCATCAGGAAAATCAGGAAAGTGGGCAGAAACCAGATCAGCATTTATTCGGCTCCTGCGGGTGCGTCGGCGATTTCCGGCAATTGGTCGCCGCCGCCGAGCAATGACACAATGGCGCGCAAGATCAGTTCGATATTAACGGCGATAAGCAGCACGACGCCCACCAGCAGCGACGCCATCATCCAGCTGCGCGGAATGCGGTACCAGTCATCAAAGCCAAGAGATGTCGGCAGATACAGGGCCGCCGTTGCGAATTTACCGCCGAACCCGGTGACTTCGGACCAGCCGATCGTTACCGCGACCAGCAGCACGGCCAAAGATACGATCAACAACAACAGGGTCAACACTTGCCCTGCAATGCGCGGCAGCATCAAAGGCACCATATCGATGGCCACAAAGCCTCCGCGCCGAAACGCCGTGGGTGCCATCAGACCTGTCATCCACAACATACAGAACCGGGCGGCCTCATCCGGCCAGGGCAGGGCATTGTCCAGAACGTATCGGAAGAACACCTGAATCAGAATTGCGATCACCATCAGGGCAATCGCAACAACGCCAACCGCACGGCCCAAGCGCAGCGCGGTTTCGTTTACGAATGCAATCGGCGCCAGCGCCGATGCCAGTCCGCTCATGCGGATCCTCCCATGTCGGCTGCGGATTTCCCCCGCAGCTTTGCGTCACGCCTGTTGATGCGCGAACTGGCCGAGTTTCCCGGCATAAAAGGTCAGCGCGTCTCCATCCGCCATGCTGACCTTAAGAACCTTTCCCACAACAATAACGTGATCGCCCGCATCGTGATACGCATGTTGTTCACATTCGAACCGCGCCAGACAATCGGGCAGCAGCGGGGTGCCGTTCGCGCAGCGGTCGTGGTTTATATCCCGCAGGGCAAAGGCATTTCTTGAGCACCCGAAACACAGATCGGACTGGTCCGCAGAGAGGACATGCACGCTGAAATGGCGCGCTTGATGAAAATAGGGAAACCGTCGCGAGTTGCGGTCGCCCGCCCACATGATCAGCGGTGGATCCAGAGACAAGGATGAAAAGCTGTTGGCGGTAACGCAGACCGGACCATCCGCGCTGTGGCACGTGACAATCGTGACACCGGTGGCAAAGCGTCCAAAAGCATCCCGCAATGTCCGAGTGTCATCCTTGCGCGGAACAAATGTATGGCTGACATCCTTCGACACTGCATTCATCACGGTATCTCTTGTCCCAATGCCGCCTCGTACAGACGGAACCAGCTTTCGCGGTCCAGATTGACCTTGAAGGCGTCGGAAATCCGTTTGATACGGTCCAGATTGTTGGTGCCCAGAACCGGCAGAATGGCCGCCGGATGCGCAAGCAGGAAGGCGACAGCAACAGCAGCCCGGTCAACACCGAATTCCTCGGCGATCTCGTCCGCCACCACACCCACGGGCGGGTTGCCGGCCATCAGAACACCGCCACCCAGCGGCGACCACGCCATTATCGGGTGTGCGTGGCGCTGATGAAAGGCCAGATCACCATTGGTAAAGGCGCTGATCTGGCCCAGTGAAACCTCGATCTGGTTTGTAACCAGTTCGGTTTTCATCGCCGATTGCAGCAGTTTCCAGTCCCACGGGCGGAAATTCGATACGCCAACCGCGCCGACCTTGCCGCTGGTTACAATCTCGTCCAGCGCGGCGCCTGTTTCATGATGATCCATGAACGGATCGGGACGGTGAAGCAGCAGCAGATCAATATGATCGATGGCCATCTCGGTCAGGGATGTTTCGACCGATTTCACAATGTGGTTGCGTGAGGTGTCATAGTATTTGACCTTTGCATGCGCATACCGACCACAGGGTGCGACGATGTCACACTTGGTTACGATCTCCATTTCGTTGCGCAAGGCGGGATTGGCGCGCAGGGCTGCGCCCAGCACAGCCTCTGCGTTGTAATCGCCGTAGATATCGGCCTGATCGAACGTGGTGATGCCCTGATCCAGACAGGCCCGAATCTTGGCTTCGACATGCGTGGCCGAGGTATCGGCATCATCACCAAGCCGCCACATACCGTAGATCAGGCGGCTCATTTCCAACCTTGGGGACAGCTTTACACGTTGCATCAGCGGCGTACTCCGTTGCCCAGCGGCGTGGCCGGGGTCGTCTTGGGAACTCTTCCATATGCTTCTGGAAGAGAACAGGTTTTCAGGTTTGGCAACACACGGGCACCGAAATGCCTGGCTTCGTCGAGATGTGGATAGCCAGAGAATATAAACGCGCGGATGCCCATCTTTTGATAGTCTTCGATCTTGGACATGACGTGGTCAGTCGACCCCACCAATGCCGCGCCGCAACCCGACCGTGCCCGGCCGACCCCCGTCCACAGGCCGGGCTCCACATAGCCATATTCATCGGCCAGATCGCGGTTTTTGGCCTGATGCGCCACGCCCAGCGAAATTGCGTCCAGGGCACGTTCCCGGATCGCGCGGCCGTATGCGTCGTCCAGCCTGGACACGATGTAATCGGCGTATTCCTGCGCTTCGGCCTCGGTATCGCGAACGATCATATGAACGCGCAGGCCGTAATCCAAAGTCCGGTTGTGACCTTCGGCCACGGCATGCACGGCTTGCATCCGCGCGGCCAGTTGGTCCTTGGTCTCTGGCCACATCAGGTAGACATCGCAATGCTCTCCGCACAGTTCCAGCGCGGATGGGGAATAGCCGCCAAAATACAGTAACGGTCCACCGGTCTGATAAGGTTTGGCCGGATCGCTTGTCAGGCCCGAGAAATTGTAAATGTCGCCCGCGTGATTTATTTCGTCGCGCGTCCACGCCTGTTTCAGTATCTCGATTACTTCGCGGGACCGTTGATACCGGAACGCGCTGTCCGCCGTTTCACCGGGGAAATCCGATGAGATGATGTTGACCGTCAACCGCCCGTTGAGCATGTGATCCAGTGTTGCAATGGTGCGTGCCAGCATGATTGGTTGCATTTCGCCACAGCGCACGGCAGCCAGCAGGTTGATGCGGTCCGTGATCGGTGCACAGCCTGCGACAAAACTCAGCGTGTCCTGTCCGACCTGATAGGATGAGGGGCATAGAATGTTGCGAAATCCCTGTGCCTCGGCCTCTTTCACGATGCCTGAACAATGGTCCCAGCTGGACCTGAGGTCGCCATCCGGCACGCCCAGAAACTGATAATCGTCCGAGCACAACGCCGCGAACCACGACACCTCGGCGGCATCCAGATCAGGTGAAGTGACGGGCACGACAGTCATTTTTTGTAAGCTCCGCAAAATCTTGCTTTTCTTCTTGCGTAGCAAGCGCATTGATGTAGATCAATAGTGTATCAATTTTTCTCGCGACTGAGCGCAGCACACCCGGTGTCCCAACCAAACCGAAACCCCAACGCGTTGCCGATCTATATTCAGATCGCAGAACTGCTGATCCGCGATATTGCGGCGGGCCGGCTGATCGATGGGGAACGCTTGCCGCCCGAACGCGATATGGCAGCCGAGCTTCAAGTGTCGGTCGGTACGCTGCGAAAATCGCTGTCCGAGCTTGAGAAAAAGGGGATGCTGGAACGGATTCAGGGGTCCGGTAACTACGTGCGCGAGACCGGAACGCAAAGTAGCGTTTATGCGATGTTTCGGTTGGAGCTGCCAGAAGGTGGCGGCCTGCCGCGTGCGGATATCCTGTCGGTCGATCATCTGAAAAAACCGGCTGATCTACCCGAATTCGGGTCCTCTGATCTGGGCTCGCGGGTGCGTCGGATGCGCTATCTGAATGACACAATCATCGCGGTCGAAGAAATCTGGCTGGACGAATCGGCCGGGCGCATCGATCAGGCCCTGCTGTCGGATTCGCTGTATCGCTATTACCAGCATCAGTTGGGGTTCTGGATCACACGCGCCGAAGACAGGGTTTCAGTGCGCGCGCTGCCGCACTGGACGCCGGATGAATTCACCAAACCTGCTGGGGCCACGGTGGGTTACATCGAACGGTTTAGCTGGTCAGAAAGGGCAGAGCCGGTTGAATTTTCGAAAACCTGGTTCGACCCGCATCGGGCCACGTATGTCCAACGTTTGAAGTAAAGGAAATGGGCATGACCCGAACTATCAATTACGGGCTGATCGGATGCGGCATGATGGGGCAGGAACACCTGCACAACATCGCCCTGCTGGACAACACACAGGTGTTGGCGATCTTTGAACCTGATGTGCAAATGGCCCACGCATCGCAGCGTATTGCACCGGGCGCGCGGATGGTTGGCTCAATCCAGGACCTTCTGGCGCTGGCCGAGCTGGATTGCATTGTCATCGCCAGCCCGAACCATCTGCATGTCGATCAATTGTGCGAAATTGCCGAAACCCGCCCTCTGCCTCTGCTGGTGGAAAAGCCGCTGTTCACAAATCCGCAGGACGTCGCGCGGCTTGCGCGATTGCAGCGCTCGTACCCCTGCCCGATCTGGGTGGCGATGGAATATCGCTATATGCCGCCGATCGCCGCGCTGATTGATCAGGTGGGACAGACAGGCGGTGTCAAAATGCTGACGATCCGCGAACATCGTTTTCCGTTTCTTGCAAAAGTCGGCGATTGGAACCGGTTCAACTGCAACACCGGCGGCACCTTTGTCGAGAAATGCTGCCACTTTTTCGATCTGATGCGGCTGATCCTGCAATCCGATCCGGTACGCGTAACGGCAAGCGGTGGGCAGGCAGTGAACCATTTGGATGAAAGCTATGAGGGCAAGACCCCGGATATTCTGGATCATGGTTATGTTCTGGTCGATTTTGCAAACGGCACGCGGGCCATGCTGGAATTGTGCATGTTTGCCGAAGGCGCACGGTATCAGGAAGAAATCTCGGCCATGGGTCCCAAAGCCAGGATAGAAGCGCGCGTGCCCGGGCCGGGCCGGTTCTGGCCTGATCACCTGGGCGAACCGCCGGTGCCGCAGCTGGTCCTTAGTCCGCGCGATCCGAAAGGGCCGGTATCAAAGGATATTCCTGTGGACCCGCGTCTGCTTGCTGCCGGGGATCACAACGGATCAACCTTTTATCAGCATCAGGGGTTTCTGGACCTTGTGCGGGGCACGCGATCAACGCCCGCCGTTACCTTGCAAGACGGTTTGTGGGCCGTGCGCATGGGGCTGGCAGCGCAAGAGGCTATTCTGTCCGGGGACACCGTGCGCTTTGATCCTTGATGCCGATAGGAAACCTGTGACCCGGATTCGCACAACATTTGATGTCGTTTTTAACGCGCAATAGGTCTTTTCCGCTTGCTGTGCTGTTTTTCTGGCAATAGCCCTGTCCGTGGGACACCCCTCCCCAACGAGGGGCGTGTATCTGGAAGGGTAATACAGATGAGCATTCAACAACCGGCGTCCCAGGACGCCGTGCGCAAACCTGATATGCGGCCAAAAAATCCGCGTTTCTCCTCGGGCCCATGCGCCAAACCCCCAACATTCGATGTGACCAAACTGGCCGATGCCGCGCTGGGTCGATCGCATCGCGCGGCTGTCGGCAAGGACAAGCTGAAAGCGGCCATTGAAGGCACGCGTGAGGTTCTGGGCATCCCGGCCGACTACAGGATCGGCATTGTTCCCGCATCCGACACCGGTGCCGTTGAGATGGCGATGTGGTCGCTGCTGGGATCACGCCGGGTCGAGATGCTGGCCTGGGAAAGCTTTGGTGCCGGTTGGATCACCGATGTGGTCAAACAATTGAAGATCGACGCAGACGTGAAAACGGCGGATTACGGCCAGATCGTTGATCTTGCCTCGGTGGATTTTGCCAATGACGTGGTGTTCACGTGGAACGGCACAACGTCCGGCGTCCGTGTCCCCAACGGCGACTGGATCGCAGACGACCGTCAGGGCCTGACCATCTGTGATGCAACCTCGGCGGCGTTTGCGATGGATCTGCCCTGGGACAAGCTGGATGTGACCACCTTTAGCTGGCAAAAAGTGCTGGGGGGTGAAGCGGCGCATGGGATGTTGATCCTGAGCCCCCGCGCGGTCGCACGGCTCGAAAGCTACACGCCGGCATGGCCGCTGCCCAAGATTTTCCGGCTGACCAAAGGCGGCAAGCTGATCGAGGGCATCTTTACCGGCGCCACAATCAACACCCCGTCGATGCTGGCGGTCGAAGATTACCTGTTTGCGCTGGACTGGGCCCGCGCGGTCGGAGGTCTGCACGGTCTGATGGCCCGGGCAGATGCCAACGCTGGCGCGATCCATGCATTTTGCGATCAGAACGATTGGATTGCCAATCTGGCGGCGGATGCGGCAACGCGGTCCAACACGTCGGTCTGCCTGAAATTCACCGATCCACGCATTCAGGATGGTGCAGCCTTTGCCAAGGCCGTGGCCAAACGGTTGGAGACCGAGAGTATCGCGCTGGACATCGGCGCCTATCGCGACGCGCCTTCAGGTTTGCGTATCTGGTGCGGTGGCACGGTCGAGACCTCGGATATCAAGGCGATGCTGCCCTGGCTGGCCTGGGCATTTGCAGCCGAGATCGCCGCGCAATCCGCAGCTGCCTGACATCCCGGTGCCGGGCCGAAGCCCGGCCCAGGCACATCCCAAACGTAAGGCGGGCCTTGACCCGCCATTCCCCGAATTCTTCAAAGGACCGCAGATCATGGCCCCTAAAGTACTCGTATCTGACAAACTGAGCGAAACCGCAGTGCAGATTTTCCGCGACCGAGGCATTGACGTGGATTTCATGCCCGATCTGGGCAAAGACAAGGACAAGCTGGCCGAGATGATCGGGCAATATGACGGTCTTGCCATCCGCTCGGCCACCAAGGTCACCCCGACCATTCTGGACAGGGCGGACAAGTTGAAAGTGATCGGTCGTGCGGGGATCGGCACCGACAATATCGACAAGGATGCGGCCTCAAAAAAAGGTGTGATCGTGATGAACACACCGTATGGCAACATGATCACCACCGCAGAACACGCAATTGCCATGATGTTTGCGGTGGCGCGCCAAATCCCCGAGGCCAGCACGTCGACGCAGGCAGGCAAGTGGGAAAAGTCCAAATTCATGGGGATCGAACTGACCAACAAGACCCTTGGCGTCATCGGTGCTGGCAACATAGGCGGGATCGTGTGCGAACGCGCGCTGGGCCTGAAGATGAAGGTCATCGCCTACGATCCTTATCTTGGGGAAGACAGAGCTGCTGAAATGGGGGTTGAAAAAGTCGAACTCGATGACCTGCTGGGCCGCGCTGACTTTATCACCCTGCACGTGCCGCTAACCGATCAGACCCGTAACATCCTGAGCCGTGAGAATCTGGCCAGAACCAAACCCGGCGTTCGTATCATCAATTGCGCGCGCGGCGGGCTGGTCGACGAAGAGGCACTGGCCGAATTGCTGCAATCCGGCCATATCGCCGGAGCGGCTTTTGATGTGTTCAGCGTTGAACCAGCCAAGGAAAACCCGTTGTTCAATCTGCCCAATGTTGTCTGCACCCCCCATCTAGGGGCCGCGACGACCGAGGCACAGGAAAACGTCGCGCTTCAGGTGGCCGAACAGATTTCCAATTATCTGCTGACCGGCGCGGTCGAAAATGCGTTGAACATGCCCAGCGTTACTGCCGAAGAGGCCAAGGTCATGGGGCCGTGGATCAAGCTGGCCGGTCATCTGGGCAGCTTCATCGGTCAGATGACGGATGAACCGATCAAGGCAATCAACATTCTGTATGACGGTGTGGCCGCCCAGATGAACCTCGCCGCGCTGAACTGTTCGGTGGTGGCCGGCATCATGAAGAAGTTTAACCCCGAGGTGAACATGGTCTCGGCCCCGATTGTGGCCAAGGAACGGGGCATACAGATTTCGACCACGAATCAGGATAAATCCGGCGCTTTTGCGGGGTACATCAAGGTCACGGTGGTGACCGAAAAACGCGAACGCTCGATCGGGGGAACGGTGTTCAGTGATGGCAAACCACGTTTCATCCAGATCAAGGGTATCAATATCGACGCAGAGATCGGGGCGCATATGCTCTACACCACCAACGAGGACGTACCGGGTATTATCGGCGCGCTAGGTCAGACTATGGGCGAAAACGACGTCAATATCGCCAACTTTACCCTTGGCCGATCCGAAGCAGGTGGTGAGGCCATCGCGTTGCTGTATGTCGATGAACCGGTTCCCGCCGAAGCGCGGGCCAGGCTGGCGGAAACCGGTCTGTTTACCCAGATCAAACCGCTGGAATTCGATGTCGCCTGATCGCTTTTGTTGAGGTTCTGAACCAGCCCCAGCCCGCGCTGCCACCAGCGCGGGTATACTGACGGCACACACAGATCACTGGATGAACAGGTCCTTGTATTGCGTGCGCAATGCGTTCTTTTGAACCTTGCCCATGGTGTTGCGCGGCAGTTCCTGCAACACGATCAATTTGCGCGGATGTTTGAAACTGGCAAGATCGGTTTGCACATGTTCCATGATCGCATCGAGATTCGGGCTGAGACCCGGTTCCGCGACCAGCAAGCCCAGCACGGTTTCACCAAAATCGGGATGTGGAACACCGATCACGGCGCTTTCCAGAACACCGGGCTGCTGATCCAGCAACATTTCGATTTCCTTGGGGTAGATGTTGTAGCCGCCGGAAATGATCAGGTCCTTGCCGCGCCCGACGATGTGGACATACCCATCGGGATCGACCCGGCCCAGATCGCCGGTGATAAAGAACCCGTCCGCGCGCAATTCGGCGGCGGTTTTTTCGGGCATCCGCCAATAGCCTTGAAACACATTCGGGCCACGCACCTCGATCATGCCGATGTCGGCTTGAGGCAGTGTTTGGCCAGTGTCGGGATCGGTCACCTTCAATTCGACATCCGGCAAAGGGAATCCCACGGTCCCGGCACGACGTTCTCCGTCGTAAGGGTTTGACGTGTTCATGTTGGTTTCGGTCATGCCATAACGTTCCAGAATGCGATGACCGGTGCGGGCTTCGAACCGGGCGTGGGTTTCGGCCAGCAGCGGCGCCGAACCGGAAATGAACAGCCGCATGTGCCGCGTCGCGTCCTGTGCAAAGCGGGCGTCACCCAGCAGGCGCGTATAAAAGGTCGGCACACCCATCATCGTGGTCGCATCCGGCATCAGACGCAGGATATCGTCGAGGTCGAATTTGGGCAGAAAGATCATTGCACCACCCGTCGCCAACACGATGTGTGTGGCGACGAACAGGCCATGAGTATGGAATATCGGCAATGCATGCAGCAACACATCATCGCCTGTAAACCGCCATTCCCGCACCAGCGTCTGCGCATTGGACAGCAGATTGCCCTGGCTCAGCATGGCCCCCTTGGACCGTCCGGTTGTGCCGGATGTATACAGAAAGGCTGCAAGATCATCTTGCGACCGCGTCACCGGCTTGAATGCGGACAACATGCCCAGAGCGCGTCGCATCAGGCTGCCCGAGCCATCGGTATCCAGCGTTTCAAGCCTGGCTCCGCGCGCGGACGTAATCGGGGCAAGTTCGGTCTGCCGGGCCGTGTCGCAGACAACCAGAGCGGCCTCGCTGTTTTCGATGAAATAGGTCAGCTCTGAAGCTGTGTAGGCGGTGTTCAATGGCAGAAATATCAGCCCGGATTGTACACAGGCCGCATAAAGCGCCAGCATTTCAGGCGACTTTTCGACCTGAACCGCGACCCGGTCTCCGACCTCCAAATCCAGGCTGGCCAACGCGTTTGCAATCCGGGCGGACATGTCCAGGAACGCAGCATGGGACAGGGTTTGGCCGTCAGGCAAATACAGAAAAGGCGTGTCACGGCCTGCGTGAACCCCAAACAAATGATCGTATAGCGGGTTTCCCATTCCGTGTTCCCTTAACCTGCACTGCATTAGAACCTGTCGCGGAATCACAGGGTGGTAAAGACCCGAAACAACCAAAGGCACGGGATTCTGGCGTGGCGGGCAAGCCTGCTCTGGCGGAAATGCTGCGCCTGCGATATGCGCGTGTGAGCCTTGCGGAGATCGATCATGTATGTTGCCATTCTGTTGACAGACCCTGCGGCAGCGTCGCTGGATGCGTCGCTGGTCGCATCGTTGCGAAACGCGTGGGGCGGTGGCGATATTGTCTGGCTCAGCCCGGGGGAGGCGGTTGAATTCACACTGCCGGATGTACCCGGAAACCGTTGGGACGTGTGGTGTGATTTGCAAATGCTGGGGGTCGATCTGATCGTGGTGCCGGTTGAAGGCCGGCGCAAAAGGATGCTGTTGGCGGACATGGACAGCACCATGATCCGGCAGGAATGCATAGATGAGTTGGCGGATGAGGCCGGGGTCGGTGACCGCGTCAAGGACATCACGGCACGGGCAATGAACGGCGAGCTGGATTTCGAGGGCGCATTGATCGAACGGGTTGGCCTGCTTAAGGGGCTGAATGAAACGGTAATCGATCGCGTGCTGCAAACCAGAATTACGCTGATGCCGGGCGGGCGGCACCTGGTATCCACGATGCGTGGCAGTGGTGGATATGCCGCACTGGTGTCCGGCGGTTTCACCGCCTTCACGGCACGCGTTGCCCAGATGCTGGGCTTTGACGAAAACCGCGCCAACACGCTGTTGTCGGACAATGGCAGGCTCACCGGTGAAGTGCAGCGACCGATCCTTGGGCGACAGGCCAAAGTCGAGGCGCTGGAACAGATTACGGGCAGACTGGGAATTGACGAAGCGGCGGTCATCGCAGTTGGTGACGGGGCCAATGATCTGGGCATGCTGGCCCGCGCGGGAACCGGAGTTGCCTTGCACGCCAAGCCCTCGGTCGCCGAGCAGTGCGAAGTCAGAATCAACCATGGTGATCTGACAGGCCTGCTTTATCTGCAAGGCTATGCCAAGTCGGAATTTCTGGACTGAGCTTGTCAGAACAGGTCGAAACGTACCGGATTCTTGGCCCAATACACCCGTGCGGCCAGCAGCAGGCGCGCCTTGGGATCATTTGTTGCCGCGTAGGGAACCGGCACGCCGAACCTTGCACTTGCATTTTCCAGAGCCGAAAGCGTTGCCGGACCAACCTGACCATCCACTGTGATATCTTCGTCCAGTTCGTTCAGCGCCATTTGCAGGGCGCGGTCCAGATCAGAGCGCGAGATTGTGTCCAATTGGGACTGCGCCTGAGTGGCAGGTTCGGAATTGGGCAACAACGCAGCTTTGGCAGCCCGCAGCGCAGCGTCTGCCGGGCCTCGGTTCGGTACTTGTCCGTCCAGGATGATATACGCCCCGTTTGTTCCGCCCCACGCATCGCCGCGTTCCAACGACTGATCGTACCACCCCAGAGCTTCGTCCTGGGATCTGCCTTGTAACTGATCGCGCAGGATCATGCGCGCGATGCTCGCAGGTGCAGTCGGATGTCCGCCATCAGCAGCAGCGAGGAAATAAGCCTCGGCCTTGTCGAAATCGACGGGGTTACCGCCAAGCCCGTTCAGCGACACATACGCCAGATTGTCGAAGCCGTAGATATCTTTGCGCAGTTCCGACGCACGCAGATACCGCATACCGCGTTCAGGAATATAGTGGTCCGAGTTTTCGCGAAGAAAATACAACCCCAGTTCGTTCATCGAAAAGGTATGGCCCAACTCGACCGAACGCTCCAAAAGCTCGAAGCCTCGGCGTTTTTCCTCGTCGGTTTCGCCTTCGCGAAGCAGCTGTTTGCCCAGGCTGTGCATCGCATAGGGGTCCCGTTCGGATGTCGCCTCTTCCAACAGGGCGCGGGCCTTTTCAGGATCATAGGGTGTCTTGGTAACCGCACGGTCGATCCGGTCGGTGTCAAGCAGGGTCGCTAACGCATACTTGGCGCGGGTATGCCCGCCGTCTGCCGCGGCAGATATACTGTCGAACGCAGCTGTGACATCGCCGGCCGCCTGCTGAGCACGACCCAGTTGATACAGAAACCGCGTGTTTCCGGGGTAATCCTGAACGGCCTGTGTGCAGGCGGCCAGGCTGTTTTTTATGTCCAGTTCATTGGGCAGGCGAAATACACCGACCCCATTGATATCCAGCGCATCGCCAGCTTCGAGATCACAGGCATTCATTCCGAGTTCAAGCGAGATATCGACACTTTGTTTTGTCTGATCCGCGGTCACGACCTCGACCGTGAACGTATCGGCAAACGCTGTACTATCCAGATCAACCGCCCGCGTGTCCGATATCTCGGGCGAATAGGTCAGCGCGTCCAAAACCGCGTCACTGCCTGCGTTGACAACACCCCGTTTGGGGTTCTGCACCAGTCGCACGTCCAGAATCTGAGTGTTCAAAGCTGTTTCCAGGCTTTGAGACAAAGGAATGTTTTTGTCGAATTGATCGCTTAGGTTCACAGATTGCGGCGCTGTCTCGTGCAATTGATCCTGTTGTGGTTCAGTCTTTTGCTGCGCCAAGTAAAAAGGGCGCACCAGAGTCGAGCTTTCCCAGGGGATCTGACGGCCCGCGGTGGAATCGTGCACACGTTCTCTTATGATCGGGAAAAGCTGCTGGATGTTCTCGAAGGGCGCCGACTGCGCCGTTTCCAGTACCGCCGCCGTATAAGGGCTGTTCCCGCCGACCATGCCATCGCTTGCAACAGCGCCGGGCGAGGTTGAATAGGCAACAAGTGAGTTCAATGGTGTTTTGAATACATCGAACCCTTCGCGGGTTTCGAACAGATTGGCATCCAGATCGGCGGCCAGCCTTAGATCCTGAAACGGGTTGTCGCGACAGGAATCCAGAATGGCGACATGTGCCGAACTGCGTGCTGATAACGTATCGATCACCCGATCCAGCGTCATTGTCGCCAGCGGCACGTCGTAGATGCTTTCAAACTTGGCGTCGACCGGCAGCAGATAGTTTCGGCGCCCGATCTGGATGCCGTGACCCGCATAGTAGAACAGGACATCAGCAGAATCCGGGATATTCAGAACCGCCGTTCTGATCAGTTCTTCGAATTCCCGTTTGCTCAGATCATATCCATCGTAAACCCGGAAATTGAAATCGCGCAACATGGCGGCGATGTCCTGGGCATCCTTTCTGGCATTGGCCAAATCACCAACGCTGGAATATTCCTGATTACCGATGACGATAGCGACGCGGTTGGGGGAAACATCACCGCTTGCAGATGCCAGTTGCGCCGAAGACAGGCTGGCAGTCACTGCAACAAAAGCAATCCCCGCCAGAGACTGGCGGAGACTGTTTTTCAACTTATAACACGACATGCACAGATCCTTTCAGATCACCCCCAGCTTCCGCCACCGCCGCCGCCTGCGCCGCCGCCACCACCGCCGCCACCACCGCCTTCGCGGTTGATGCCGCTCGCTGGTTGTTCAGTTGCGGCAGGTTCATCACTTGTTGTTGCGGGGACGGTTGTCGATGCCGGTACAGTCGCGGCAGCCTGTGTCGGCTGTGTCGTAGTGTCGGGCGTATCTACAACTTCGGTCTGAGACCACGGTGACGCGCATCCTGAGATTGCAATTGCGCTTAGTAAAATCAGTGCTGTGGATGCCTTGCGCATTTCGGTTCTCCTAATCAACTTATTAAACGTATTAAACTCATACATATCACATTAATGCCCAGATTTCGCGACTTTCTATGAACCAGTTCACTCACCGCATCGCCAGTGGGGGCATTGCCGTGATGCAAATTCCGATGTGGCTTTGAAAAAGGAGCGTTCCATCACTATGGCAGGATTGCAACAGACAGGACGATGCAGGCTTTGAAATTCGCTTTTACGGCGCACACCAAACACAACGGATGTGGTCCATCCAGTCCAAAGACGTGCGGGTCCTTGCAGGCTGTGTCGTTTTGCAACCGACACTCAGGCCGTGCGGTTTGAACCAATTGAGCAACTCTGCGGCACAGGAAAACGCAACGTCGATCTGAGATTGCCATGTCAGTGATCCTTCACAGCCGAAGCCCACTTGGTCCGGATTATTGATGGCGCCTGGCCGCCGAGTTCTTGTCCGGGTGTGTCGACATGGCCGAGATTTACGCAACTGAAATGTGACTGGTTCAGGCTGGAAAACCGGCTGCGGGCTTGATCACGCCGCATTCCAGCCCGCGTCGGCTGTATTGGGTGGCGTTCATAAACGTCCTTGTGGCCGGGTGGTCAGGGCTGAGCACGCCCAGACTGACCAGAATCGCGGCAATCGCGCATTCGCTGGCGCGCGTCGTGCCATCTGTGATTTTCAGTGCCACGCCCAGGCGCTTGTCCGGGATGATGGCCACAAATACAGCCTCGGCACCCGTTTTGATCGCGGCGCGACCCTGCGTGGCGCGCATCAATTCGGTACAGGCGCGGGTTTCCCCTGCGACCAGATCAGGATGTTTGATCATTGCGGCGGTCAACTCTGCCGCTGCCACGCTGGCCCTGTCGGACCGGTCTGACGCGGAAGCAAACCACGCCATCGCCCGTGCGAGCCCTGCCAGAGACGTGGCGAAATTAGGTGCCGAACATCCGTCGATGCCGAAGGCCGGGCTGGTTTCTCGGGTCGTTTCCTCGATTGCGGACAGACAGGCCTGTTGAACGGGGTGGTCGATCTCAAGGTATTCCGGGCCCGCACCCATGTGCTGTGCCACGGTCAAAAACCCGCAATGCTTGCCGGAACAGTTATTGTGCAGTTGGCATGGTGTCTCATCCGCCAGGATCAGGCCGTCGCGCGCCGCCATGTCGCTGGGCTCTTGCGGGCCGCAGCGCAGATCCGGTTCGGCAAGTCCCAGGTGGTCCAGCCATGCGGCCGCGCGCTGCGTGTGTATGGCCGCGCCGTTGTGCGACGCGCAGGCCAGTGCCAGATGTTCGCTGTTCAGCCCATATTTTGCCGCCGCGCCCGATGTCACCAAAGGCAGAGCCTGAATCATTTTCGCCGAAGATCTGGGATAAATGACGATGTGCGGATCGCCCCAGCTGCGAACGATCTGGCCGGTATCGTCACAGATCACCGCATGTCCTGAATGCAGGCTTTCCAACAGGGGTCCGCGCCACAGTTCTGTCATGGGTATGGGCTGGGTCATCCGGACCTCCACTTTAATGCGCAAAATTCTGCCAATCGCACTTTCGCCTGTGGCGAAATCTGCGTTAGTGTGTGTATGTCGGCAATCATCGGAATGCGCAATGTTACAGACGAACCGGCAGGGTTCGCGGACGCGTCCGGTGGGTATGAGGTATGGGTCGAGCTAGGAGGCTGAACCGATGGGATCAAAGCTCGTCCGCGCAATCGCGGGCTTTTGCATGGCAGGTATTGCCACAACGGCCATTGCGCAACAGGCGACAAGCACCAATCGGGTTGCCGCAAAAACCGATTGGAGCGTTTTTGTCGAAGATGACCCCACAGAATGCTGGAGCGTGTCCGCGCCCAAGGAAACAGTGAATACGCGCGGCGGGCGCGTTGTGTCTGTGCGGCGCAGTGATATTTTGCTGTTCGTATTCTACCGGCCCAATTCCGAGGTCAAAGGTCAGGTCACGTTTACCGGCGGTTATCCGTTTGCCGCAGGCTCTACCGTCAATCTGCAGGTGGACGGGACCGAATTCGAGCTTTTTACGGAAGGTGAATGGGCATGGGCACCGTCGGATGCCGGCGATGCGCAAATTGTCACCGCCATGAAGCGCGGCACCGAGGCGGTGCTGACCGCCCGGTCTGAACGCGGAACGCAAACCAAGGATACCTTTTCGCTGTTGGGTTTTACGGCCGCCATTGAAGACGCCGAGAAACGCTGCACCAACTGATCCGGCGGTTTTCCCAAAAGCGCTGCGATCAGACGTGCAATGTGTCAATATGTGCGCATGACACTGCGTTTTTACAGGAGCCAGGCAATGCGTTGTGCTGCAATTATCTGCCTTTTGCCCGGGATCGGCTTTGCGGACCCCACCTTGGAATGCGCCGATGCGTCCTCGCAGGTTGAAATCGGATCGTGCGTTTCGAATATGGAAGATCGCGTCAATGCGGCGCTGCTGGCAGCCTATGGTTTTGCGCTGGATGCTGCGGTTGAGCTGGACGATATCACCGGGCGTGTCGCCGCGAAACCGGCTTTGGAGGCATCGCAACAAGCGTGGGACGCCTACAGAGACGCCCAATGCGACGCGGTGGGCGCGTCATTCGGCGGCGGATCGGGAACAGGCATAGGGATCATGTCCTGCCGCGTACAGCTTGGCCGTGCGCGTGTGGATGAATTGTTACGCTACGCGAATTGACGCGCCAGAAATCTTTTGATCTTTGCGCACAGTCTTATATAGAGGCGCATACTAAGCCAGATTCTCTGAGACCAGCCCATGTCAGCCCAAGCGCCGATCACCCAGGATGTCATGACCATCCCCCGCAAACTGCCCGAGGGAAAGATCAACCTTGTTGGTCTGACGCGCGATGGTCTGCGTGATGTGCTGATTGAACATGGCACACCCGAGAAACAGGCCAAGATGCGAACCGGCCAGATCTGGCAGTGGATCTACCAATGGGGTGTACGCGACTTTGCCGGGATGACCAACCTTGCCAAGGCATATCGTGCCCAACTGGCGGACAGTTTTGTTATCGAAACCCCCGAGGTTGTGACGCGGCAGGTGTCCGAGGATGGCACGCGCAAGTATTTGTGCCGCATCGCCGGCGGGCATGAGGTCGAGGTGGTCTATATCCCCGAGGATGATCGGGGCACCTTGTGTATCTCGTCTCAGGTCGGTTGCACGCTGACCTGTTCCTTTTGTCATACCGGCACGCAGAAGCTGGTGCGCAATCTGACAGCGGGCGAGATTGTCGGGCAGGTGATGATGGCGCGCGACGATCTTGAAGAGTGGCCGGTACCGGGCGCGCCGAAGGACGAGACCCGCCTGTTGTCGAACATTGTTCTGATGGGCATGGGCGAGCCGCTGTACAATTTCGAAAACGTCCGCGACGCGATGAAGATCGCGATGGATCCTGAGGGGATTTCGCTTTCGCGCCGTCGGATCACGCTCTCAACGTCCGGCGTGGTGCCCGAAATCGCGCGCACCGCCAACGAAATCGGATGCCTGCTGGCAATCTCGTTCCACGCCACCACCGATGAAACCCGCGACGTCCTGGTGCCGATCAACAAGCGCTGGAATATCGAAGAACTGTTGCAGGCTTTGGCAAGTTATCCCAGTGTTTCGAATTCGGAACGGATCACATTTGAATACGTCATGCTGGACGGTATCAATGACAGCGACGCGGATGCCCATCGCCTGATCGCTCACATAAAGCGTCACAACATTCCGGCAAAGATCAATCTGATTCCGTTCAATGAATGGCCGGGCGCGCCGTACAAGCGCAGTTCGAACAATCGGATTCGGGCCTTTGCAAATATCATCTATCAGGCAGGCTATGCCTCACCGATCCGCAAGACGCGGGGCGAGGATATCATGGCGGCCTGCGGACAGTTGAAATCAGCCACTGAACGCGCCCGCAAGTCACGCAGACAGATCGCGGCCGAGGCCGGGCTGAACGACTAAGGCCCTTCAAGGTCGTGGCAGACTGTTGCGCGTGTGATCAGGACAGCGATGTATCCGATGCGCTACCCGTGAACCCCGCTATAGCGCAAATTTGACGTTTGCTGGCGCGAACAGTTCGCAAATCAGTGTTTCCTATAGTGAACTTGTGTATACGATGCGCGCAGATCGGATTCGAACACAACCAGGCAGGTAGATAATGAAAGATCTTGAAGCGCAGCGCAGAACCTCGGTTGAGGCAACACGTAACGGGCCACCCCGCAGAACCGTCAACCCGTTTTTCGGAGTGGGCCCGATCACCGACGTTATTCAGGATGAGGCGGACGGCCGCAAAAACCGGTTCGAATTCGACCGCTGGCTGGAAGCCACGTATCGCAAGATCGACGACCACGGCGCCGATCTTGGCCCGTTCACAACAGCGGAAATCGGGCGTTCGATGCACCGCGGTTATCCTGCGGATGCGATCCTGCGGGATATGATGTTCCATATTCATCGTTACTTCGGTTTCCCCAAGGCAAATCCGATGGCCGTTGGTCTTGGCGGCGGGCATAGCGGCTTTACCGTGGCCATCATGCATCTGATGAATCCGAACCTGGACGGCCAGAAACTGTTCGTCGACACGCCGCGCCCGGAATCCCAAGACGCAACCACAGGCGGGTTCTTCCGTCAAAGCTGGGGCACACAAATTCTGGAGCTTCAGCGGTTTGCGGCAAATGGTCATGAAGACAAGGTTGTCTTTGCCGATGCCGAAGGCAGCATCCCCTCGGCTGACGAACTGGAGGCCCTGGGCGTCACCCTTTTTGTCGGCGTTGGTCACGAGACCACGGGTGCCACGACATACACCACCGCAGAGGTCGAGTCGCTGCTGGAATGGCTGGATCGTGATCCTACAAACAGACATGCAATGATCGATGCGACATCGATGCTGGGTGCCATGCCCTGGCCGGATGATCTGGTTGCGGCATTTATGGCCAAGTGCAACATATTCACCCCGTTTCAAAAGGCAATCGGCGGTGTTTCGGGCTACTTCCTGGCGTCGTTCACCCCGACGGCAATGCAGTTGATCGAAGACAACCAAAAGAACCCGGCCTGGGCGATTGCGCGGCAGTTGAAGCTGGTGGTTCCGATCGATGCCAAGAAACCGCTGACGGGTGATAAGACGGTTGGTCTTGGTCCGTTTTATGATGCCGCCGCCGACAAGATGACCGGTGGCGTGATCAACACGTTCTCATCCTTGGCTTTTGCCGAAACCACATATGCGCTGTTGCGCGTTGAAAAGATGTTCGGCTCGGTCGAGACGATGAACCAGCGCTCGGCCGCGAACCGGGCCAAGATCGACGAATGGTTGGCTGGTCAGGATCTGCTGACCGCCGGTGTGAGCCATGCGCAGAAACGTGGTGCCGCCGTGACATTGCTGGCGGTCAATGATCCGGGCGTCACCGATCCGTCCATCCACGGGCGGATCATCGCACGTTCGAAACAGTTGCTGGGATACGAGGGTCTGACCCATCCGAACGGTGATTACGAACCCGGCCTTGACGCTGCGCGCTATGTCAACGCCTTTCCCGGGACACCGGGCGACTATCGCGCCTGGATTGGCGGCATTCGCGATCCCGAGGATATCGAACACTTGTTGGAAAATATCTCCTACGCCTATCACCGCGCCAAAGTCGTCGTGCTGGAAGAAGAGCTTGCAGCCCTGGGTACCACCTTTGAAGCATTGGCAAAAGCCGGTTCAGATATACGCAAGGACGACCCGAATCGCGCCTATCGCATTCTGGTTGCCGATCTGGTCGGTTTGAAATTCGATGCCAACGGGCAACCGGACGCCTCTGCGGTCAAGGCTTATGTAGAAGAGCAGGGCGCCACGTTCACCTATGGTGGCTGGGATGGCTCTGACCTGCCTGCTGGCCAGCACTTCTTTTACTTGCCAGACCTGTCAACGCATGAGGAACTGACCGCAGCTTGCTGCGGCAACCAGTATGATGCTGTAATAGCGGCCGCGACGTTCTTCCCAGAGAACGCAACCTTCCCCGAAGGCGGCGTGCGCATTGGTGCGGGTACCGGCAACATGGCTTGCGCCTGCTGGGGCAGTGGCGACGGCACCGGCGGCGCAGCACCGCTGATGAACACCCCCAGTTTCAACAGCCGCGCCACCGCACAGACCGCAATCAAAGCGCTGCTGCGTGTGCTGCCTGACCTCAAGGTCGATGAGATGCACCAGCGCGTTGTCACAGGCGATTTCGACACCGGCAAACACTTGCGCGACTACCCGACCGAAAAGCTGGAAGGCAAACGGCTGGGCGTCATTGGTTACGGCAATATCGGGCGCGAAGTTGCCAAACTGGGCAAAGCCTTTGGCATGACCGTCGCGATCTACGCTCGCGAACGACACCGCCAGTGGATTGAAAGCGAAGGCTTCATCTATGCCGCAACCCCGCAAGAGGCCGCCGCAGGCGCGGACGTGTTATCGCCGCACACGGGTCTGGGTGCCAAAGGCGCAGATGGCGTCTTTGCCAATGCCGGCCTTGTGGACGCGTCGGTTCTGAATGCGCTGAACGAGGGCGCGGTGCTGGTGAACTATGATCGCGGCGAAGTTGTCGATGCTGATGCGCTGAATGACGCGATGGCGTCGGGCAAAGTGGCCTATGCGGCCATTGATGCGGATCTGTTCATCGCTGATGACGGCAGCCTGTTCGGTCCGATGGTACCTTATCGTCCACTGATTGACGCCTATCCGGGTCGTCTGGAACTGCTGCCCCACGCGGCGGCCGATACCGAGCACACCTCGCGCGTGGAGGGTGCAAAACAGGCGGTTGACCAGATCCTGTCATGTATCCGCTATCGCAAGGTGATCAATTGTAAAGGCGATGTGCCCGACGGATACACCGCCGCAGGCGCACAGACGGTGCCGGGGGTTGGCAAGGTCTCGGCGTCGGTCATAGCGTCGGTGGCTTCGGACCCGGA
The DNA here is from genome assembly GCA_039028255.1 of Pseudomonadota bacterium. Classification (GTDB taxonomy): domain Bacteria; phylum Pseudomonadota; class Alphaproteobacteria; order Rhodobacterales; family Rhodobacteraceae; genus Ruegeria. The sequence goes on from JBCCIK010000029.1 coordinate 24,652, forward strand.
AACGCTGACGCGTCTGCGCGACACGGCCGAGACACTGGCGGCCATATGGGGCGCAATCGATTCGACCCAAGACCCCGCCCGCCGGGCAGAACTGATTGAGCGACACGGCGAAGCGCTGACGCTCGCCGCCAACAAATTGCATCGGGACTTTGATGCGTTTGGTCTTGTTGGTGGGTACAGCTGATACAGGTCTTGCGGTTTTCAGAACCAAGACAATTTGCGCGCGAGGCTATGCGCTCGCGCGCAAAACCCGGTGCATGGTTCCATTAAGTTACTCTTGGGAAGCATGTTTTGGACGCAGCGACTGCGATGCAGAGACAGGCGTGGCGACTCCACCCACCCGGAATACGGCGGTTCTAATGTCTTAAAAAAAAGAGAATATTAGAGGCCAATGGGTGCACGCTGGCGGATTGTCGTGGATAACATGGTCCATCTTGTGATCGGCAGGCCGCGTCCATGCCGGGCAGGTGGCCCGGCTGTTGTGTCACCTGAAACCGCACGGGCAAGTCACAGGTGACGCTCAGTACACATCCCGCTGATATCGTTTGCTGTCACGCAAGTCCTGCAAATACGCCTCGGCACTGTCATCGCTGTGATCACCGTGGGTTTTGAGAATTGCGACAAGAGCCCGATGAACATCCTTTGCCATACGGGTTGCATCCCCGCAAATGTAGAAATGCGCACCTTCCTGTAGCCAGGCAAAGACGTCGGCCCCGTGCTCGATCAAACGGTCCTGGACATAGACTTTCCTGTTCTGATTCCGGCTGAACGCCACGCTGAGCCGGGTCAGCAGGCCCGACTTCAGATAAGACTGAAGCTCTACCTGATACAGAAAATCCTGCGTGAAATGCGGGTTGCCAAAAAACAGCCAGTTCTTGCCGCCTGCCCCGGCCGCGTCGCGGTCCTGCAAAAAGGACCGGAAAGGCGCGATCCCTGTGCCGGGGCCCACCATGATCACCGGTGTGTCAGCGTCGGGCAGGCGGAAATTGTTGTTGTGTTCCACGAAGACACGCACTGTGCTGCCCTCCTGGACGCGATAGCTGAGGAAACCGGAACATCCGCCAAGGTGAGGACGGTCGAAGGTTTCAAAGCTTACGACACCCACGGTCAGATGCACTTCGTCCTCAACCTCTTGCTGGCTGGAAGCAATCGAGTATCGGCGCGGTTGTATTTTGCGCAGGCAGTCAGCCAGATGCTGTGCCGTGACGCCTGCCGGGTGATCACGCAGAATGTCAAAGATCTGCCGCTCCTCGATATAGGCGCGCAAAGCGGTCTTATCGGTCGCAAGGTCCGCCAATTGGGCATTGCCGGTTGCAGCGGCGTATTTTTCGACAAAGGCCGGATAGCTTTGCGTCAGTTCCAGATCTTCGATCAGAGCATCCCGCACAGGCTTGATGACATCGCCGATGGTAACCTCGGCGTCGGGATCAACCCCGAGCAGGGATATCACCTCGTCAACCTCGGCCGGATCGTTGTGGAAATACACACCAAGCGCATCCCCGGCCTGATAGGTCAGGTCTGAACCATCCAACGAGATTTCGACATGGCGAACGTCCTTGGTCGAATCGCGACCGGTGATCTTTTGCACGGCGCTGATTTCGGCCTGAAAAGGATTCTTCTTATTGTATTGTGAAACCGGCGCAGCAACTGCATTGTCAAAAGTCACCGGTGCACTTGCAGGTTCGGCCTGTTCTTTAAGGGCTGGTTCGAACGCGTCGACCGCGCCGACGATCCAGCCTGGTGCATGATCGTCATAATCGACATCAAGCAAGGCGTGTGCATGCACAAGCTCGGCACCAAGCCGCGCGAACCGGTCCTCGAAATCAATCGCGGTTTGGCAGAAAAACTCATAGCTGGAATCGCCAAGTCCCAGAACAGCCACTTTGACTCCATCCAGTTTGGGGGCTTTCTTTGAGGTCAGGAATGAATGCAGTTTTTCAGCTGGTTCGGGTGGCTCTCCTTCGCCATAGGTCGACACCACGACAACGATGAACTTTTCGGTTTTCAACTGATTGGGCTTGTAATCAGCCATGTCGACCAGCTTTACGTCCAGTCCGCGTGCCTTGGCGTTTTCGGCCAGATCCTGGGCTACATGTTTGGCGTTGCCGGTCTGCGAACCGAACAGCACGGTCAAAGGCGCGGCCCCAACAGCCGGTGCGGCGACAGGCATTGCCCCGACCGCGCCATTGGCGGTTGCCGCGAGATAACCGCTGATCCACGCCTGCTGGACAGGCGACAGCGTGCCCATCAGCTGCGCGAACTGCTGCGACTGTTCGACTGAGAGCGGGTTAATCTCCTGGGGTATCTGGTTCATCATCATGGCGATTGGTTATCCATCGATGTGCAGTCCGCATTCGCGGGACTGACCAAAGAAACGGGTGTCTTCTTCGCGCATGCCGTCTTCCAGCTTGTGCGTGGTGTGCGTGTCGCCGACGCTGACATATCCCTGCTCCCACAGCGGGTGATAAGGCAGGTCGTGGTCCTTGAGGTAGAAATGCACATCGCGATTGCTCCAGTCGACGATCGGATGGAACTTTACGCGGCCGCTTTGAAACTCAAGGATTTTGCGTTCGGCGCGGGTGTCGGACTGGCTGCGACGCAGGCCGCTGTACCAGGTTCCAGAACCCATTTGGGTCATTGCCTTTTGCATCGGCTCGACCTTGTTCATGGTATTGTATTGCTTCAGCCCCTCTTCGCCCTGCGCCCAAAGCTGGCCAAAGCGCGCCTCTTGCCAGGCCGGGGTCATATCGGCCCGAAACACCTGGAGATTCAATGACAGGCGTCGGGTCAGTGCGTCGGCAAACTGATAGGTTTCGGGAAACAGGTATCCGGTATCGAACAGCAATACCGGAATGTCAGGCACCTGCGCCGTCATCATGTGCAACATCACCGCAGACTGAATGCCAAAGCTGGATGACACCACATGATGGCGCGGCAGATTTTCAAGCGCCCAGGCAATGCGCGTCTCAGGGGTCTGGTCTTCCAGCCAGACATTTGCCGCGGTGAAGACCTTTGGGCCATTGCGGGCCTGGCTCTTTGCCGCGTCCGACCGGGTATTCGAAATCGCCTTGGATGTCATGTCTACCTGCCTTGTTGCGTATCAAGGGCCGAACCCTTGCAACACCTGTTATTTCTGATCATGCGTGGAAATCGGTTTTCGATACTTTCACTTCGGCCACGATCCCCTGACGGATCACGAAATCGCCGAAACACTCATCGGTGTTGCGTTCCCTGGCCCAACGGCCGATCAGCGCGTCCAGTTCATCGATGATGATGTCTTCGCCCACATTCTCTTTGTGCAATTTGGGGACACGGGTGCCGACCAGATTACCGCCGAGATACAGGTTGTATTTTCCCGGTCCCTTGCCGACCAGCCCGGCCTCGGCCAGCATGGCGCGGCCACAGCCATTGGGGCAGCCGACAACACGCAGGATGATGTGGTCCTGCGGGATGTTGTGTTTGTTCAGCAAACCTTGGACACGCTGGACCAGATGCGGCAGGAACCGTTCAGCCTCGGCCATGGCCAGCGGGCAGGTTGGCAGCGCGACACAGGCCATCGAATTCTTGAGCTGCGGCGTCATGAAATCGTCGATCAGACCATGGTCGCGTGCGATCTGCTCAATCCTGTTCTTCTGATCAGCAGGCACACCGGCAATCACAAGGTTCTGGTTCGCGGTCATGCGGAAGTCGCCCTGATGAATTTCGGCGATCCTGCGCAGCCCGGTTTTCAGCGGGCGGTTCGGATAATCCAGAATACGACCGCTGAGGATGTACAAGGTCAGGTGGTGCTTGCCGTCGACCCCTTTGACCCAGCCGAACCGGTCACCGCGCGATGTGAATTCATACGGGCGGCTTGGCTCAAACGTTACGCCGGCGCGGCGCTCGACCTCGGCTTTGAACACGTCCGAACCCACCCGGTCCAGCGTGTATTTTGTCTTGGCATTCTTGCGGTTGACCCGGTTGCCCCAGTCGCGCTGCACCGTCACCACATGCTCGGCGATTTTCAACGTGTGCTCCAGTGGGATGAACCCGAAATCATCCGCCTTGCGCGGATAAGTCGAGGTGTCGCCATGGGTCATGGCCAGCCCGCCGCCGACCAGCACGTTAAAGCCAACCAGCCTGCCGTTTTGGGCAATTGCGACAAAATTCAGATCATTGGCGTGCACATCCACTTCGTTATTGGGGGGGATGGTCACTGTGGTTTTGAACTTTCGCGGAAGGTAGTTCGAACCCAGAATGGGTTCTTCGGTTGTCTTTGCCTTTTCCCCGTTCAGCCAGATTTCCGTATAAGCTTTGGTTTTCGGCAAAAGATGCTCCGAGATTTTGCGGGACCATTCATAGGCGTCCGCGTGCAGCTCGGATTCGACCGGATTGGTGGTGCACAGAACGTTGCGGTTAACATCCCCGGCCGTGGCGATCGAATCGATCCCGGCCGCGTTGATGACCTGATGCATAGTCTTGATGCCGGGCTTCAGCACGCCGTGGAACTGAAAGGTCTGGCGTGTGGTCAAACGGACTGATCCGTACATCGTATGGTCTTCGGCGAATTTCTCGATCACCAGCCATTGTTCAGGTGTGATGATCCCGCCGGGCATCCGTGCGCGCAGCATGACGTTGTGCAGCGGCTCCAGCTTTTGCTGGGCGCGCTCGGCCCGGATATCGCGGTCATCCTGCTGGTACATGCCATGAAAGCGGATCAGCTGAAAATTGTCCGCCGTGAAGCCGCCAGTGATCGGGTCGGCAAGATCATCCGTAATCGTTCCACGCAGAAAATTGCTTTCACGTTTGAGGCGCTCGTTGTCGGCAAGCTTGCCGGTGACAACGTGTTGCGCATGATCCGAGCTGTTATCCAACATGGCGAGTCGCTTTCTGCTTGTCACCGCAGACGGTTGGGTGAAGCCGCCTGCGGTGCGTCAATTGCTTAGGCTGGCGCTTTTGTTTTGCGCAGGTACGGAAAGATGGTTTCGAATTCGCCGAATTTCTCTTTGGCGTCTTCGTTGGACACGGCTGGCGGGATGATCACATCCTCGCCCGGCATCCAGTTTGCCGGGGTCGCGACACCCCTGGCCGACATCTGCAACCCGTCCAGCGCACGCAGGATTTCCGCAAAGTTGCGGCCAACGGTCATCGGATAGGTCATCGACAGTTTCAACTGCTTGTCCGGCCCGATGATAAAGACCGACCGCACAGTTGCGCTGTCGGCTGGGGTACGGCCATCCGGCAGGTACGCCTCGGCCGGCAACATGTCATACGCCTTTGATACCTCAAGTCCCGCATCCGCGATGATCGGAAAGCCTGCGGCAGTCTCAGCATAAATCTCGATGTCCTGTTTCCACTTCTTGTGGTCTTCAACACCGTCGACCGACACACCGATCACCTTGGTGTTGCGTGCCGCCCATTCATCGTTCAGCTGGGCCACGGCCGAGAACTCGGTGGTGCAGACCGGAGTGAAATCCTTGGGGTGCGAGAACAAAATCGCCCAGCTGTCGCCGATCCAGTCGTGAAACTGAATGGTGCCCTGATCCGTCTCTGCCGTGAAATTCGGAACCGTGTCATTGATGCG
>JBCCIK010000030.1:0-29984 GCA_039028255.1 Pseudomonadota bacterium
CAGGCACAGGTGGAGACAAGTGGATCATACTCCCAATGCTGATCCAGAACTTGTTGAGCTACATGCTCGGCCTTGTCACGGGTGCCGGCAGCTTCCAGCATACGTGCGATACGGTCGGTGGGCTGTGCGCCCTGGTCCAGCCAGTACTGGATGCGCTCCATGTTCATTTTCACACGGTCTTCGCTGTCTTTCGGCAGCAGCGGGTTGTAGGTGCCCAGTTTCTCGATGAAACGGCCATCGCGGGGCATGCGGCTGTCGGCCGCCACGATGCGATAAAAGGGACGTTTTTTCGAGCCGCCGCGGGCGAGACGAATTTTCATTGCCATGGTGATATCTCCTTTGAATGGCGTTCCTGGGAATTCCCAGTCAATTCTGATGTTTCTTGTGGTGTCGGATGACTTCCTGAATGATGAAATTCAGAAAAGCCTTGGCGAAGTCGGGGTCCAGATCGGCCTGTTTCGCCAGGTCTTCTAGCCGAGCGATCTGCGCGGCCTCGCGCGATGGATCGGACGGAGGAAGGTCGTGTGCGGCCTTGAGCTTGCCAACAGCCTGCGTGTGCTTGAACCGCTCGCCCAGCGTGTAGACCAGGATCGCGTCCAGCCGGTCGATGCTTTCGCGATGTTCTTTCAGCAGCGTGGCAGCCTGTGTCACGGGGTTGGTCATTGGCCGGTCCTCTCGGTGGTCAGGTCGATCAGCGGGTGGCGCCAGATCTGAGCGTGTTTGCCCAGAAGCTCGGCTCTTTCAATCTCAAGCGTTGCGCCGAGCCGTTCGGCCAACGCACGCGAGCGGTCATTTGCGTGAGCGATGTAAGAGATCACACCATTCAGGCCCTGATGCCGCGCCGCGTAGTCGCGCGCAGCCGTCGCTGCCTCAAACGCGAAACCTTTGCCCTCGGCCTCCTCCATAAGCGCCCAGCCCAATTCAGGTTCGGCCCAGCCAGGAGCGTTGATCATACCGGCCCACCCGATGAATGCGCCGCTGGTTTTTTCGACCAGATGCCACAGTCCAAAACCCGTCAGCGCCCAATGCCCCAGCCGGTTCGCCAATGCGCTCCAGCTTTGAATCGCGTCTTTGGGTCCGCCCACCATATGACTGCGCTCGGTTGCAAAAAACGCCGTCATCGCAGGCAGATCATCCAGATGCGGCGCGCGCAGGATCAGGCGGTCGGTCTCAACGGTGGGGATGGTGAATGAGGTCATGCGTAGGCCTCCATACCGCCTTGGAACTCATCGGGGTGAGGATGACGATAGACGATATCCGCAGGATCCGGGCGCGCCGCGCTTGGGTCTTCAATTGCCCCAAGCCGCTTGGCCAATGCGATTGAACGGGTGTTAGGCGCATCGATGTAACTGACCAGAGTCGTCAGCCCTGCGTTCTCAAACGCCCAGTCACGCGCGGCGCAGGCCGCTTCGAATGCAAAGCCTTTGCCTTCAAATCTGGGGAAAATGCACCAGCCGATCTCATTTTCCGGGAATTTCGGGGGTTTATTGATCCCGACCTGACCTATGAATTCACCCGTTTCCGTCAGATCGACGGCCCACGCGCCAAATCCGAGAAACTGCCAACTGGCCACGTCCGAGCCCAGCATCGACCACAAATCCTGCGCTGAGTATGGCCCATCCATGTACTTTGCCCAATCGGTCGCAAACAGCGCGGCCATCGGCTCGAAATCCTCTAGCCGGTGATGGCGCAGTGTCAGGCGCGCGGTCGATATGGTGGGTGCGACGGTCACTTATTTCTTTTTCCCAAATCCGCTCAGACCCGGAGGCAGGGCCATGCCGCCGCCCATGCCGGGCAGGCCACCGCGACCGCCCATCGCCTTGGCGGCCTGTTCCAGAGCTTTCGGGTCCATACCCGCGGCCATGTCTTCGGGCGAGGGTCCGCCTTTGCCGAACATGCCTTTCATGGCCTGTTTCAGCATCTTGCCTTTGCCCATCTTGCCCATCTTCTTCATCATGTCCGACATCTGCCGGTGCATCTTGAGCAGCTTGTTGAGGTCGCTGACCTCCATTCCCGAACCGGCAGCGATGCGTTTCTTACGGCTTGCCTGCAACATCTGAGGATTGGCGCGTTCACGTTTGGTCATCGACTGGATCAGGGCGATCTGCTGGCGCAGCACTTTGTCGTCTAGACCCGCCTGATCCATCTGCTTGGCCATCTTGCCCATGCCGGGCATCATACCCATCATGCCTTGCATGCCGCCCATCTGGATCATCTGTTCCAACTGCATTTTCAGGTCGTTCATGTTGAACTGACCTTTGATCATGCGCTTCATCATGCGCTCGGTCTGTTCGATCTCCATCGTTTCCTGGGCTTTTTCGACCAGAGCAACGATGTCGCCCATGCCCAGAATACGACCGGCGATCCGGTCCGGCTCGAACGTCTCAAGCGCGTCCATCTTTTCGCCCAGACCAACAAAGCGAATGGGCTTGCCGGTGACCGCGCGCATTGACAGCGCTGCACCGCCGCGCCCGTCGCCGTCCATTCGGGTCAGAACAACGCCCGAGATACCGACTTTGGCGTCGAACTCTTCGGCCACCTCGACAGCGACCTGACCGGTCAGGCCGTCAACGACCAGCAGGGTTTCGCGCGGGTCGACCGCGTTGCGGACCTGCTCAACCTCGTCCATCAGGACTTCGTCAATATGCAGCCGACCCGCGGTGTCGAGCATATAGACGTCGTAGCCGCCCAGCGTCGCTTGTTGTTTGGCACGTTTGGCGATGTCGACGGGTTTTTGGCCAGGCACGATCGGCAGTGTATCGACGCCGACCTGCGTGCCCAGCACCGCCAACTGATCCATCGCCGCCGGGCGGTACACATCCAGCGAGGCCATCAGGACCTTCTTGCCTTCTTTCTCTTTCAGGCGCTTGGCCAGTTTCCCGGTGGTAGTTGTCTTGCCCGAACCCTGCAGACCGACCATCAGGATCGGGGCAGGGGGGTTGTCAATCTTCAGCGCGCCGGGATCTTCCTCGCCCCGCAGTGTATCGACCAGCGCATCGTGTACGATCTTGACGACCTGCTGACCCGGTGTGATCGATTTGGTGACGGCCTGACCGGTGGCCTGTGATTGCACCTTTTTGACGAATTCACGTGCGACCGGCAGCGAGACATCGGCCTCAAGCAACGCAACACGAACCTCGCGCAGGGCGGTTTTGACATCTTCTTCGGACAGGGCGCCCTGTTTGGTCAGCCGGTCAAAGACGCCGGAGAGGCGTTCGGATAGATTTTCAAACATGCCTTCGGCCTCCTATGCCGGTTGTCTCGTGGCGCTTCTTAGATAAGAAACACCGGTTCAATTCACAATTGCCCCCGCCCACTCGATCAAACGTGGGGGTAACGCCAAATGGTATTGCCCCCACGGGCGAAACTCGCTGGTGGGGGGCGATCCCTGAACGACTCAAGGGACCGGAAGGATCGTTTCTTCCGGATGTTTGGACGAGGCTTTAGGCGGATTGACTGGCCGTGTCAACCTTGCGCGCCGGAAGCCAGTCATTCACGGCATCGACCATCCGGTACGCGCCGCGCCCGCTGACATAGGCGTGGACAACCGGGTGTCGACCGGCGCTCATGCCCTTTTCCAGAATCAGAACGGGACGATGCATTTTGGATGTCTTACTGTCACGGGTCGAGGTGGTGGTTTCCACCTCTGCATGGGACAGGTTCGACAGCTTATGTTCTATGGTGTCATATCCAAAAACGGATTGGCGACGGATCAGAATGCTATTGCTGTTGCGGTCGAATATGACCTGCACCCGACGCACAAAGGCGCAGAACGCGCCAAAGCCCAACCCGCCACCTAACAAAGCAAAGATAATGCCGAACAACAGGCCCTCACCACCTTCGGTGACCATGAAAAGACCTGCGCCGACAAAGCAGAGAATAAAGATGACAAGCGCAAGACCAATCAGCCAAGGCGTATCGGAAAGGATCAATTGGTCCGGGGTGTTGCGCGTCACTTTCATGACGGCACGCTAGCACCGAAATTGAAGGCTGTCGTGGCTTGAATTCAACCACGTCTTGCGCGATGAGCGCATCAGACAGGAGGTTTCCATGGACGCATCATCCGCCTTTCAGGATACTTTGCCACTCAGTTCCGATGCGCTGTTGGCGCAAATGGACGACTGGGGCCTGACCTATCGGCTGCATACGCATATCCCTTTGCGCACCGTCGAAGAGGCCAAAAGCGTCGAGCATGAATTCATGGTGTCGCAGGAAAACGCGCTGCGACTGAAGAACCTGTATCTTCGCGACAAGAAAAAACGGAATTATCTTGTGACGCTGGAACAGAACCGTGCGATCGACCTAAAGGCGCTGGCGTCGGAATTTGGGGGTGGCAGCCTGTCGTTCGGATCGGCCGACCGGCTGATGCAGACTCTTGGTATCCGGCCCGGCGCTGTCAGTCCTTTGGCGATGATAAACGGGGTCCGCAACGACGTGCGCTTTTTCATGGACGCCGCCGCGCAGCAGGCGGATGTGATTTACATGCATCCTTTAGTGAACGACCGCACTGTTGCCGTAGGGCGTGCCGATCTGTTGGCCTTTTTTGATCGGATTGGATGTCAGGTCACATGGCTGTCGTGATCGCAGCGACATTTGCAGCGAAAAGGCATGATGTCAGATACGACTCGGTTCAAGCGCTGAAATCAGCTCAAACCTGGTGTCGCATCTGACATCAACCCGTTTGATCAGGCCGCCAGTTCGGTAATGGCGCGGCGCGCGTTTTCAACTGATCCATCGGCATCCAGCGCGAGTTGATCCGCAGCAATCACATGCACATCGTGAATGCCGATAAATCCAAGCACATGTTTGGCATACCCGGTTGCAAAATCAATCTCCGAGCCGACCGCCGTTCCCCCGGATGCGATGGCCAGAACTGCGCGCTTGCCTTCCAGCAGGCCCTTGGGCCCGTTTTCCGTGTACGAGAACGTCAAACCCGCGCGTGCAATCAGATCAATCCAGGCCTTGAACGCCGCCGGAACCGAAAAGTTATAGATCGGCAGGCCAATCACCAGGGTGTCCGCCTGCTGGATTTCGCTCACCAGCTCATCTGACAGGGCCAGTTGATCGCGCTGGACGGCGTCGCGCGCATCGGCCGGGGTGAAATTAGCGGCAATCCAGTCCTCGGTCAGCAACGGTAACGGAGTTGCCAGATCACGCCGGATGATCCGTCCGGCATCGAGGTGTTGAACGATACGGTCGGACAGATCGCGTGTGGCGGAGCCTGTGCGGCGGGCGGATGCATCGATATGCAGAATGGTTCTGGTCATGTGTGGTGTCCCTTTGACAGATTAAATTGTGCCTTGCTGCCAATATGATTATTGCGTTTGCGAACAAAACCCGGATAATTCAACATTTATTGTTATAAATTGCACAGTAGATGAGTGGGCATGGACAATTGGGATGAAGTCAGAACCGCCTATCAGGTGGCACGTATGGGAACCGTCAGCGGGGCGGCCGAGGTTCTGGGCGTACATCACGCCACGGTAATCCGCCACATCGATGCAATCGAGGCGCGGCTGGGTGTCAAACTGTTCCAGCGTCACGCGCGCGGCTATACGCCAACCGAGGCTGGCGATGATCTGTTGCGCGTGGCACAGGCAACAGAGGACCAGTTCAATCAGCTTGTGGGCCGGATGAAAGGCCGCGGCGATGACGTTTCTGGCGAGCTGGTAGTAACGTCACTGGCTTCACTTGCTCCGCTGATGGTGCCGACCCTCAGCGCGTTTCAAAAGTCGCATCCGGGTCTCATTGTCCGGTACCTGACCGGGGATCGCCTGTTCCGGCTGGAATACGGAGAGGCGCATGTCGCCATCCGCGCCGGGTCTGCCCCGGATCAGCCGGATAACGTCGTTCAACCGTTCATAAATCAAGAGATGGGACTGTACGCGTCGCAGGATTATATTGCACGACGGGGTAAACCGTCAGAGCTGGCAGATTTCGGCGATCATGTGTTTGTGGGCAATGACGACGAAAACAGCCGGGCGCCGTTTTCCCGTTGGCTGCGCGCCAATGCGCCCGCCGAAGCCATCAGTTTTCGGTGTTCGAACAACTTTGCCGTGGCCGAGGCCGTCCGCGCCGGAGCGGGGATCGGTTTTATTGCGCGTTGGGAGGCGAACCGGTACTCGGAACTGGAAGAGGTCATTGATCCCTTGCCTGAATGGTCCGGCAATCTGTGGCTGGTGACGCATGTCGATCTTCATCGTACAACGAAAGTTCAGGCGTTCCTGACCTTCCTGAAGCAAGAATCCAAAGGCTGGCTGCCATGAGCCAGCATCTGCGTGGTCATCTGGCCATGCTGACGTTTTCCGCGTTGGTTGCGGGCAGTTTTTCACTGGGTTCACTGATTGCAAATCAGATCTCGCCCGAGGCCGTGACGGCAATACGTTTCGGGATCGCGGCTGTTGTGATCGGCTTGGCCGCCAAGCTTACAACGGGAATGCCGCGATACGCCGCGCAGGCCCCGTGGCGATATCTTGTTCTGGGTGGGCTGTTTGCCGCCTATTTCGTCCTGATGTTTTACGGTCTGAAAACGGCGCCACCGGTCAGTGCCGCTGCGGTATTTACGCTGACGCCTGCGATTTCCGCCTTTGCGGGATGGCTTCTGCTGCGCCAGATCACGACACCGCGTATGGCGGTGGCACTTGCAATTGGCGCGGCAGGTGCCTTGTGGGTGATATTCCGGGCGGATTGGCAGTTGCTGATGGCGTTTCAGATCGGCAATGGGGAAATCATCTACTTCTGGGGCTGCGTCGCACATGCAGTTTATACGCCGATGGTGCGCAAACTGAACCGCGGCGAACCTGCGGTTTTATTCACGTTCGGGACTTTGCTGGCAGGATGTCTTTTGCTGGGTCTTTACGGCTGGGCCCAGATCAGAACAACCAATTGGGGCGATCTGCCCCTGCTTGTCTGGCTGGTGATCCTGTATATTTCGGTGTTTGCGACAGCGGCGAGTTTTGTGCTGGTGCAATTTTCCACGCTGCGTCTGCCGTCGGCCAAGGTGATGGCATATACCTATCTGGTGCCAAGTTGGGTGATTGCGTGGGAAATTGCTCTGGGCAACGGTGTCCCGTCCAGCTTGATCAGTGTCGGCATAGCATTGACCGTTCTGGCCCTGCTGTTGTTGCTGAAAGAGGAAAGTCGCCAGGACGCATGTGTCGAGGACGTTAACGGCTAAAGTCCATATGTGTTTACCAGTGACAGGCGGCGTGCTGCGTCTGAACATAGGGATTTTAAGTGCGATCAAAAAGGATATGATTTTGAAAACCGCATATGTTCTTGTTGCTCTGACGAGCCTTGTTGCGTGCACCGCCGGTGACCGATCTGATGCCAACGCCGATCTCAAGGCCAGTTGCGAGGCGTTGGTTGCCGCGGAAACCGGGCGTCGACCCGGTGATGTCACGGCGATGGCGACTCAGCCAGACCCCACGGGCTCCGTAACCGCCGTTTCCGTGATTGGTGCGGACGCACCATGGCTATGCCGGGCCGACCCAGCGGGCGTTGTGACCGGCGTGGAATTCAGCCGGTCAGGATAAGCCTGCAGATGCAGATCACAGCCTGTCTTTGTCCGGCAATTCAACCTCAAGAAACCGCTCAAACGCGTCCAGATTGACGGGTTCGAACTGCCCGAAGCCCTGCATCCAGACAGAAGCCGCGCGCAGGGCGTCCGGCTCCAGCTTGCACCATTTCACCCGCCCACGTTTTTCCTGGCTGATCAGCCCGGCCCGGGTCAGAATGACCAGATGTTTCGAGATCGCTGCCAGCGACATCTCGAACGGCTCGGCCACATCTGTGACGGCCATGTCATCCTCAAGCAGCATCGCAAGGATGGCGCGGCGGGTCGGGTCAGCAAGGGCCGAAAATACCGTATCGAGGTCGTTTGACATGGCTCTTTCCTAAAGCGCAGGAAGCGGTTTGACAATTTCCGCCAAAAGATCACTGTGCGTCAGAGCGTGGCGAGGGGCGGGCAATGGCGCTGAAATACTGGCTGGTGATCTGCATTCTCGGCATCGGCTGGGGCATGTCCTTCATGTTCAACGCTATTCTGCTGCGCGAGCTTGGGCCACTGTCAGTGTCGATGGGTCGCGTCGGGTTCGGGGCGCTTGGGTGCTGGATTTATGTCCTGGGCCGGCGTTTGCCTGTTCGTCTTACCCCGGTTCGCGCCGTCGGTTTGTTGGGCTTTGGCGCGCTCAGTTATGCGGCGCCCTTTGCGTTTTATGCTTTGGGTCAGCCGCACGTCGGCGCGGGCGTGGCGGGCATTGTCAACGCGACAACCCCAGCTTTTGCAGTTATCGTCTCGCATTTCTGGCCTGGAGGCGAGCGGGCCACGCTGCTCAAGTCGTTGGGTGTGGTTTGCGGTTTTACCGGTATCGTCGTGCTGTCCCTGCCGCTGCTGCACTCTGGCGCGCAGTCCGAATTCTGGGCCGTTCTTCTGATCCTGCTTGCGCCTGTCTGTTACGCCTTCTCGCTTAATTTGGCCCGCGCGTTTCGGGACATGCCGCAAGTTGTCATGGTGGCGCTCGCCCTGACAGGCGCAACGCTGGCGATTGCGCCTCTGGCGCTTTGGCAGGACGGGCTGCCGCATATCACCCGCATTGAGACTTGGGCTTCGCTGCTGATAATTGGCTTTGTTCTGACCTCGGCGGCGTTCATTGCGTTTTACTGGCTGCTGCCAAAGGTGGGGCCGACCAATATCTCAACTGTCACTTTGATCGCCCCGGTCTCGGCGCTGGTGCTGGGGACATCGGTTCTGGGCGAGGCACTGTTGCCGGAACATCTGGCCGGCATGGCGGCCATCTTCGCGGGCCTGCTGCTGATCGATGGGCGCATTGTAAGACGTTGGCAGGCGGACAAGGCTGACAAAGATCAACCAAAAGGTTGAATATGCAAATTCGACCTCACTTACTGCTTCTTTCCGTTCTGTGCTGCTGTCGCGCAGTGCTGAAGTTTAAAAAAATAAAAATAAAACAGACTGTTGTGAGAATTCTGCCCGCGACCTCAATAGCGTTGACTCTGCGCCTCGCGCCCCTTAGCACCCTATTCAATACTGTACGAGGGACCCGCCCGTGACCGATGATGACCAAAAGCAGCGTATGGCGCAGCTTGAGGCCAAGATCGACGCGGCGAAAAAGGCCAAGGCGCCGAAACCTCGTGCGGACGCTGACGTGTCCGGGGGCGAGCTTGCCTGGAGGATGGTCATCGAAATGGTATCCGGTCTGGGGATCGGATTTGGCATCGGATACGGGCTGGACAGCCTGCTCGGGACGATCCCGATCTTTCTGGTGCTGTTCACATTGCTGGGCCTTGTCGCGGGCGTGAAGGTTATGCTGCGCAGCGCGAAAGAGGTTCAAGAAAAACAAGCGGCAGCTGACGCGGCCGACAAGGACGAGAGGAACTGAACGTGGCGACCGAGACCACCGCAGCAGAAGGCAGCAGCCTGGTTTTCCACCCGATGGATCAGTTCATCGTCAAACCGTTGTTCGGTGACGGTGGGATTGCATGGTACACGCCTACAAACGTAACTTTGTGGCTGTTTCTGGCGATTGCGGCTGTGTTTGCTCTGCTGGTGCTAAGCACTTCGAAACGCGCCATTGTTCCGACCCGGATGCAGTCAGTGGCCGAACTGGCCTATGGGTTCATCTACAAGATGCTGGAAGACATCTGCGGCAAAGAAGGGGTCAAGTACTTCCCCTATGTCATGACTCTGTTCATGTTCATCGTCTGCGCGAACTTCTTGGGTATGATCCCCGGATCGTTCACCACCACATCCCATTTCGCCGTCACTATCCCGCTGGCGCTCGCCGTATTCCTGACCGTTACCGTACTGGGTTTTGTCAAGAACGGCGCAAGCTTTCTGGGCCTGTTCTGGGTCTCCAGCGCGCCCATGGCGCTACGCCCGGTTCTCGCAATCATCGAGCTGATCTCGTACTTCGTACGCCCGGTCAGCCACTCCATTCGTCTTGCCGGTAACGTCATGGCAGGCCACGCCGTGATCAAGGTATTTGCAGGCTTTGCCGCGATTGCCGTGATCTCGCCCGTGTCCGTTCTGGCGATCACCGCAATGTACGGCCTTGAGGTCCTCGTGTCCTTTATTCAGGCCTACGTATTCACCATTCTGACCTGTGTTTATCTGAAGGATGCGCTGCATCCGCATCACTGACAATGGGGTGAAACCCGGTCTTATGCAGGAACGATAACCCAACATCGAAACTTCCAATTCGTAAGGAGACACATCATGGAAGGCGATCTCGCACACATCGGCGCAGGCCTGGCAGCAATCGGTTCCGGCGCAGCCGCAATCGGGGTTGGCAACGTTGCAGGCAACTTCCTGGCCGGCGCCCTGCGCAACCCGTCGGCGGCTGCGTCGCAGACCGCAACACTGTTCATCGGTATCGCGTTTGCAGAAGCTCTGGGGATCTTTGCATTCCTGGTCTCGCTGCTGCTGATGTTCGCCGTATAATCTGCGGAACCTGATCCTTACGCGCAGGTGGGTCCAAGCCATAGCGGCCCACCTGTTGTAAAGACAACGTTCCGACGGAGGATATCATGGCGACTGAACCCCTTACAGAAGAAGTAGCTGGCTCGTGCGTCGATGCCGGTGGCTCTGCCATCGGGATGCCGCAGCTCTGCTTCGATTGGTTCCCCAACCAGATTTTCTGGCTGGTCATTACGCTTGTCGTCATCTTTCTGGTCCTGTCCCGCGTGGCCTTGCCGCGCATCGCGGCAATCCTGGCTGAACGTCAAGGGACCATTACAAATGACCTGGCTGCGGCCGAAGATCTGAAGGCCAAGGCGGTAGAGGCCGAAGAGGCTTATAACAAGGCGCTGGCCGATGCCCGTGCTGAGGCACAGCGTATCGCAGCCGAAACCCGCGCCGAGATTCAGTCCGGGTTGGATGACGCGATTGCCAAGGCGGACGCGGAAATCGCTGCAAAGGCGGCTGAATCGGAGAAGGCAATTGCCGACATCCGTGCCGGTGCGCTGGAAAGCATTCAAGTGGTTGCCAAAGATACGGCGGCTGAACTGGTGAGCGCACTGGGTGGCGAGGCAGATGCCAAAGCCATTGGCAGTGCCGTTGACGCGCAGATGAAAGGATAAGTGACATGCGAAACACTCTTGCCCTTATCCTGACATTTGGCGCAGCCAGCCCGGCATTGGCAGCCAAGGGCCCGCTTATCTCGCTGGGCAATACCGACTTCGTAGTCTTCCTGGGCTTCATCGTCTTCATCGCGGTCCTGGTGTACTTCAAGGTTCCGGGTATGATTGGTGGCGCGCTGGACAATCGCGCCGAAGGCATCAAGTCAGAACTGGATGAAGCCCGCGCCCTGCATGAAGAAGCCCGCAGTCTTCTGGCGTCGTACGAGCGCAAGCAACGCGAGGTTCAGACGCAGGCGGATGCTATTGTAGCTGCCGCGAAAGAGGACGCGGCGCTGGCAGCAGAACAGGCCAAAGCTGATCTGGAGAAATCCATTGCGCGCCGTCTGACGGCGGCACAGGACCAGATTGCCTCGGCACAAGCCTCGGCTGTCAAAGAGGTTCGCGATCAGGCTGTGACCGTGGCAGTGTCAGCGGCCAGTGCGGTTCTGGCCAAGCAGATGACCGCCGCTCAGGCAAATAAACTGATCGATGCGTCCATCGCGGATGTCGGTGTCAAGCTGCATTGATATCCAATATCCGTACGCGCGGATTAAATCCCCGAAGATCGCAAGTCTTCGGGGTTTTTGTTTTACGAAACCGTGTGATTTTGTGTTTCATGAACTGAAACGCGCGAGGCTTGCGCCGCAGGCATTCATCGCGCTACCGGTTGCCGGGCAGGCCGTTGGTAGAAAACCGCCGAGCAGGTCGACGCCGATGATGTAAGGGTCGCGCGCATCTCCGCCTTTGTAGTGAGCAAGTGGTTCCATGACAACGTCTTCAAATTTCGATGAAATTTCAATGAATATCGTTGGTGTTGTGCGTAACGGCGGTCTGGCGTTGGCGGAAACCCTTGTCAAAGTAGAACAACTGATCACTCAGGTGGAGCGTCACCTGGTTGTGATTGCAACCAATGACAATACAGATCAGACAGATCAGGTGCTGTCTGACTTTGCCGGACGCAATTCCGATGTTCAGATTGTTCGTATGGATGGTTTGGTCAC
Source organism: Pseudomonadota bacterium (assembly GCA_039028255.1). Lineage (GTDB taxonomy): Bacteria > Pseudomonadota > Alphaproteobacteria > Rhodobacterales > Rhodobacteraceae > Ruegeria. The sequence continues at coordinate 12,138 of JBCCIK010000030.1, forward strand.
ACAATTTCCGGAACGCTTTGACCGGATAACCGCAGCGCGGAATGCAGTTCTGGAGGTTACCGAAGACTCCGGCGTAGAAAACACGCTGACGCTCATGCTGGATCTTGATGGCCCGAGCGCGCATTTGAATCTGGATGCCGTCCTGAACGCTGCGCAGCGACAGAGCCCGGAATGGGATGCGGTTTTCGCCAATTCCAAGCCTGCATATTACGATTTGTACGCTTTACGATGCCAAGGCTGGTGTGAGGAAGACGTTTGGCAGCATGTAAACAGCGCGAAGGAGCCAATGTTCAAAAAGAGAAGATGGTGGCGGGCTCTATTGTCGAAAACAGTCTATTCTAAGCAATACAACATCCCATCGAACGGAATGCTGATACCTGTGGAAAGCGCTTTTGCAGGTGCCGGACTTTATAAGACAGACGCGCTGAAAGGGCTCAGATACGCGTGCCGGGATGAAAACGGTGGATACATTTGCGAACACGTCTTGCTTCACAAAGAAATGCGAGCCCGTGGCGCCCGCCTTTATATTGACACAGCAATCCTGACAATAGCACCGATTGAACATCTTGGAGAGGGAAGCGGTGCACCTTTTCCTGATGATATCACGATCAAAGCTGCACTGAAAAATTAGAGTTTTCAGCTGGAATTGATGTTTGCGACAAATCTTTTTGCGCGAGGGTTCGAAGCCGATGACACGCCTTATGCGGTTGCAACTGCGTTTGAAGTTCTGGAACATCTGCCGGATCCACTTGGCCACTTGATCGCAATGCGCGATCGATATCGATTTCACACGATATTTTTTTCAGCAACGTGTTTCGATCCGGGAGATATTCCAGATCGGGACTGGTGGTATTGGGCGTTTGAAACCGGTCAGCACATAAGCTTCTTTTCAAACAATTGCCTGCGCCATATGGCTGACAAGCTTGATATGCGGCTGGTCCACATCAAAGGTGACGTCTATGCGTTCACAACCGCGTCCAGCCTCAGTTGGCCGCGGGGATGGCAGAGACGGAAACTTGACAAAAAATTCCGCACTTCAAGCCTGACGCAAACCGACTACGACGTCATGAAGCAACGGGTTAAGGCCCACCAATAGACGGTTTACTACAAGACTGTTCCGGTTTCGTGCATCAGTCTTTGTTGAGCGATCTTTTCGTTGCGTTCCGCCTTTTGCTGATCCGCCATGCATCCTTGAACAAAGTCCAGATGGCGTTCAACGGCCTGACGTGTGCCTTCCGGATCACGGGCCTGCAATTCTGAATTGATCTCTCGATGCTGGTTCAGGATCGCATCGCGGGTCGCGCGTTGCTGAAACATGATCTGACGATTGTAGAAGACGCCCTGCCGCAGCAGATCATACATCGATCGCATCATGTGCAACATCACCACATTGTGGCTCGCCTCGATGATGGCCATGTGAAACTCTACGTCCAGTTGCGCTTCGTCCGCGTTGGCGTTGCGTGCGTGGGCGGATTCCATCTTTTCAAAAATCGCCTGCACAACTTTCAGATCGCTTTCCGACCCCATTCTTGCGGCTCTTTCTGCGGCAAGCCCCTCCATATCGCGGCGAAAGGACAAATAGTCGAAAACCGCTTCGTTGTGGCTGCTGAACAGGCGTACAAGGGCCGGTGAAAAGGCAGACCCCAATACCTCTGCAACATATATCCCGGACCCGGCCTTGGCGGTCAGCAGACCCTGGTCTTGCAACTGAGAAATTGCGTCCCGCAAGGACGGGCGCGACACGCCCATACGCTCGGCCAGTTCCCGCTCGGGCGGCAGACGCTCGCCGGGGCGCAGAATACCGCGCAGAACAAGCAATTCGATCTGCCGGACAACCGCTATCGACAGTTTTTCTGTCTGAACTTTCTGAAATGGCATATGCGCTTCCGAAACTGGTAAAATCATATGACCACGTATGAAATTCCAGTCAAGAATCTCGCGCTCATATTCATTGAAATAATAGGTCAGTAATATTGACATTAATAATTACTCGGCTAGGCTGACCCTGCTTGATGTCGGAGAAAGCCCATGTCTTTGAAATCGATGTTTGCCACCCGGACCTCGCGCATGAAAGCGTCCGAGATCCGCGAGCTTTTGAAGTTGCTCGATCAGCCTGGCATCATTTCCTTTGCCGGCGGCATACCCGATCCGGCCTTGTTCCCCGCAGATGCATTTGCACAGGCGTTTCAAGCGGCGCTGGGTTCGGAGATGGCAGCGCAAGCGTTGCAATATTCGGTCAGCGAAGGATATGTGCCGCTCAGAACATGGCTGGTGGCACACATGCGCCAAATCGGTATTGAATGTGACATCGACAACATTCTGATCACTTCCGGGTCGCAACAGGCGCTGGACTATCTGGGCAAACTTTTTTTGTCGCCAGGCGACACGGCGCTGGTGGGTTGGCCGACCTATCTTGGAGCGTTGGCGGCCTTCAACGCATATGAGCCGCGCTTTGACCAGTTGCGCCTCAACAGCAATCGCGGTTCCGAAGAATACAAGGCTGATGCTGGGAAGGGTGCGGTCAAGTTTGCGTATCTTTCTCCGGATTTTGCAAATCCAACGGGTGAAACACTTGATCTGCGGGGACGGGAGGCGGTGCTCGATCTGGCTGACGAGCTTGGATGTGCCATCATCGAAGACGGAGCCTATCAGGCTCTGCGCTACGACGGCGACCCGGTCCCACCGATTTTGGCACTGGAACAGGCGGGCAAAGGCGCGATTGAAGGCTGTCGGACTATATATTGCGGTAGCTTTTCAAAAACGCTGTCGCCGGGCCTGCGCATGGGGTGGGTTGTTGCCGCACGCCGCGTCATTGCGCAATTGGTCCTGATGAAACAGGCGGCTGATCTTCATTCCTCGACGATCAATCAGATGGCGGTGCATCAGGTCGCGGAATCCCACCTTGCGGCGCATATCCCCAAGCTGCATCAGACCTACCGGGCGCGGCGCGATGCGATGCTTGGGGCGCTGGAACAGTACATGCCAAAGACCGTTCACTGGACCCAACCCGAAGGCGGCATGTTCATCTGGTTGACGCTGCCCGCTGGAACCAACGGAGCAGAGTTACTGAGCCGTGCCCTTGAGACGGCGAAAGTCGCTTTTGTCCCCGGTCAGGCCTTTTTCCCCGATGGCAGCGGCGCGAATACCATCAGGTTAAGCTTTTCGAACTCCGAGGAAGCAGCGATCCGCGAAGGCATCCGCCGATTAGGAGATCTGATGCGCGTCGGAATCGGGTAATGCTTCGTTAACCATATTGCCGCAAAACGGCGGCATGATCCGCCTGCTTTTGCTTTGTTTGGTGTTGCTGGCTGCCTGTTCGGGCGGGTCTCCATATTTCCACGACATTCCCGCAACCCGTGTGGCCGTGAATGGCAGCGTGTTCGACGTGCGCGTCCGGAACGAACTGGCCGAAGCTGTTCGTGTGAACCCGCAACACGCGCCGCGTCTGGGTCCGATCCGCGACCGCTCTCTTCTGGCGATGGCGCAGGTTTCGGGCTGTCCGATCCTTGATGTTCTGGGGGATGCGGCAGTCACGGTCGGCGTGCTGGGTTGCGACCGTGAATTAGGGGAAAAGCTGATTTTTGGCGCACTTTTGATGCGCCCATACGAATGTGTCAATTATGGTTATTCCGGTGGGTATGGATATCAGGTCTTTGAATGCACGCCGTATTGATCCACGTGACAATTCGCGCCACTTGCCAAGATGTTGTGGATAACTTGGCAGAGTAACCCATATCCTGCGTATATTCGTTGACTCGACCCCGATCCCTTGCGCAGACTTCCCTGCAACAGGAATCATGGGACAGGCAGCCTTTGCGCTTTAGCAAACTCAAACTGACCGGCTTCAAAAGCTTTGTTGATCCGACCGATCTGATCATTGCGGACGGCCTGACCGGTGTTGTGGGTCCAAATGGCTGTGGCAAATCCAACCTTCTTGAAGCGCTGCGCTGGGTCATGGGTGAAAACAGGCCAAAATCCATGCGCGGCGGCGCGATGGAAGATGTGATCTTTGCCGGGGCGGCGACCCGGCCTGCCCGCAATTTTGCCGAAGTTGTCCTGACGTTGGACAATTCGGAGCGCCTGGCACCGTCGGGGTTCAACGATGCGGATCAGTTAGAGATTGTGCGGCGCATTACCCGGGATGTCGGCAGTGCTTATAAAACCAACGGCAAGGATGTACGTGCCCGCGATGTGCAGATGTTGTTCGCCGATGCGTCGACCGGGGCGCATTCGCCCGCGCTGGTTGGACAGAACCGTATTGCAGAACTGATCAATGCCAAACCCCGGGCGCGCCGTCGCATTCTGGAAGAGGCCGCGGGCATTTCGGGGTTGTATCAGCGCCGCCACGAGGCCGAGTTGAAACTGAAAGGCACCGAGGCGAACCTGACCCGGGTAGATGACGTTCTTGAACAGCTTGGAACGCAACTTGCACAGCTTGCGCGTCAGGCGCGTCAGGCCGCACGCTATCGTGAAATCGGCGAGCAGCTGCGCCAGGCCGAAGGCATGCTGTTGTATCGTCGCTGGAAAGAGGCCGATCAGGCCCGTCAGCAGGCCGAGGAAAAGCTACGCGAACGCCTGACCGAAGCTGCGCGGGCCGAAGCTGACGCCCGGGCAGCGGCGGCCAAACGCGCAGAGCTGGATGAAACGCTGCCGCCACTGCGCGACGAAGAGGCCATCGCCGCCGCCGTTCTACAGCGCCAGCAGGTGCAGCGTGATCAGTTGGCCGATCAGGAAAGCCGCGCCCGCCAGACCATCGAAACGCTGACCAATCGTATCCAGCAGCTGAGCAATGATATCGACCGCGAAACGGGTTTGAACCGCGACGCCGGTCAAATGATCGAACGGCTGGAATGGGAAGCCCGTGAATTGGCCAAGGCGGCCGAAGGTCACGAGGAAAAAGTGGCCGAAGCCGCCGAGATCGCACGTGAAGCAGCGTCGGTTCTGCAAGAACGCGAAGATCACCTGTCACAGGAAACCGAAGACATGGCTCGTCTCGTCGCGCGCCATCAGTCGGCGCAACGGCTTGTCGAAGACAGCCGCAAAACGCTGACCCGATCCGAGGGTGAGGAAGAAAAGGCGCGCGCCGCTGTTGACGAAGCCAAAACCGCGTTGATCCGCGCCAGTGAGGCTTTCGAGGCCGCGAAAATCGGCGAGGATGAGGCCAGAGATACTGCCGAAGCGGCCGAGGATGCACTGGCCGCTGCCGATGAACTGCGCAGTGAAACCCAAGCCCGCGAGGCCGAAGCCCGTGCGCAACGCTCAGAGGCAGAAGGGGAGTTGGGTGCCATCCGGGCGGAAACCACCGCTTTGGCCAAACTGGTTGAACGCGATACGGCCGAGGGCGGTCAGGTGCTTGACCTGTTGCGCGTTGCTTCGGGCTATGAAAAGGCGTTGGGGGCTGCATTGGCCGACGATCTGCGTGCACCTCTGGTCGAAGGTGACGGGCCATCCGGTTGGGTGCAGGTGTCAGGTTATGATGCGGATCAGCCGTTGCCCGACGGAGCAGAACCGCTGGCTTGGCATGTTTCCGGCCCTGACCGACTGAGCCGCCGGATCGCGCAGATTGGGCTGGTTGATGCGGATGAAGGCGCACGGTTGCAGGCCTCTTTGAAACCCGGACAGCGGCTGGTGTCGCGGTCGGGCGATCTGTGGCGCTGGGACGGGTATCGGGCGTGGGCCGAGGATGCGCCAAGCGCAGCCGCCTTGCGGCTGGAGCAGCTCAACAAGCTAGAAGCGTTAAAGCAGGAACTTGCCCGGACCGAAGCGCAGGCTGACGGTGCCCGTGCGGCGCATGAGGCATTGTCAAAACAACTGGCGGACGTGACCGAAGCTGACCGCCGAGCGCGTGACGCTCGCCGCGCTGCGGATCAGCGCATGGCGGACACGGCACGTCAACTCAGCCGGGCAGAAGCGGACAGGAATCTGGCGCAGGGCAAGCTGGAAACACTGGCGCTGACCGTGGATCGCCACAAGGAAGACGCCATGTCCGCCCGCGCGCAACTGCGCGAAGCCGAGGGGGCGCTGACCGGTCTGGGCGATCTCGATACGGCGCGGGCGCAGGTCGAGGACATCAAGCAGACGGTCGAGGCCGCGCGGATCACGATGCTGACCCATCGCTCGACCCATGACGAGTTGCGCCGCGAGGGCGAGGCCCGCACGCGCCGCCGCCAGCAGGTGACAACGGACCTGAGCGGCTGGAAACACCGTTTGGAAACGGCCGAAAAACGTATTTCCGAATTGGCCGAGCGCAGGGAAAGTTCCGAGGCAGACCTTGGTGAGGCAATGGCTGCCCCCGGCGAAATCGCCGAGGCGCGTGAGGAATTGAAAGATCTGATCGAAGCGGCTGAAATACGTCGCGCCGAGGCTGCGGACAAACTGGCTGTCGCCGAAACCCGGCAGCGTGAAAGCGTATCGGAGGAACGGGAAGCGGAACGTTTGGCCTCGGAAGCCCGCGAAAGCCGTGCCGCCGCCGAAGCGCGCTGCGACGCGGCCAAAGAAAGCGTTCTGGCCGCCGCAGAGCGGATTGCCGAAGATCAGCAGCTGACGCCCAACCAGTTGCTGAACCAATTGGATGTGAACCCCGATCAGATGCCCGCGGCTGACGCTTTGGAAGCCGAGGTGAACCGCCACAAACGGCAGCGCGATGCAATGGGCGCGGTCAATCTGCGTGCAGAAGAGGACAGCAAAGAGGTCCAGCAGGAATTCGATACGCTGAGCGGTGAAAAATCCGATCTGGAAGAAGCGATCAAAACCTTGCGCAGCGGCATTGCCAGTCTCAACCGTGAAGGGCGCGAGCGTCTGCTGACGGCGTTCGAACAGGTGAATTCCAACTTCGCCATGTTGTTCAAACATCTTTTCGGTGGTGGTGAGGCCAATCTGGTGATGGTCGAAAGCGATGATCCGCTGGATGCCGGACTTGAAATCATGTGCCAGCCGCCGGGCAAGAAACTGTCAACCCTCAGCCTGTTGTCAGGTGGCGAGCAAACTTTGACCGCAACAGCTTTGATCTTTGGGGTTTTTCTGGCCAATCCCGCGCCGATCTGCGTTCTGGATGAGGTTGACGCGCCGTTGGATGATGCCAACGTCACCCGGTTTTGTGACCTGCTGGATGAAATGTGCCGCCAGACGGACACGCGGTTCCTGATCATCACGCACCATGCGGTGACAATGGCGCGGATGGATCGGTTGTTCGGGGTAACCATGCAGGAACAGGGTGTCAGCCAGCTGGTATCGGTAGATCTGAAGAAGGCCGAGCAGATGGTTGCCTGACCGCTCACCGCAACGTTATGCCCGTTGCACTCCGTATCAGGCTATTATGGCTTTATGACCCGCATTTTGATCTTTGTTATTCTCATCGCCAGCCCGACATGGGCTGCCGAGTGGCCCACGAAACCCGGCGACGTGCCTCTGAATGCGCAAGAGCTTGCAGCGCTTGCTGGGCGCACTCTGACATTTTATGACGACGGTCAGTCCAGATTTTCGGCTGGCGGGTCCTATTCCTACACTTATGCCAGCGGTGAATCCGCCTTTGGCACATATTCGATCGCTGAAGATGGCAGCGTCTGTATTGCCTATCGCAACGGGTTCAGCCGGTGCGATCTGTATGTGCGCAGCGGGGACCGGCTGATTCTGATCGATCAAAAGGGCGACCGGTATCCGGTGCGACCGGAGTAAACGCATTTCGCATCCGTACCTAGTCATCGTTTGGCGGGCTCAGGTTCAAACCAATTTGAAAGCTTCGTTCCAGCAACGCCAGCCGCCTTGGTTCTGAACCGGTTGCTCCGTGCAGAACCTCAATCTTGCGTGGTGAAAAGCCGAAATATCCGAATGTGCCCTTGGTCCATGCCGTTTCAAGCATGGTGTCATACCCGGCCGCGCTCATCTCGTCAGAGCTGGCACCGGCCGGGATCAGCAGGACGCCGGACCGAGATGGCTGAAGCGAGCATTCGCGATCGTCCAGTTGATCATAGGCCCACCCCCAGGACCAAACCCGGTCTATCCAGCCTTTCATCATCGAAGGCATACCCCACCAAAACAAGGGAAACACAAGACATATCGCATCAGCCCGGGCAATGCGCTGCTGCTCGGCGCGGACGTCTGCTAAACCATCGGCATTCGATCTGCTTTCGATATCCGCCATTGACCAACGCGGGTCGAACCCTTCGGCGTGCAAATCGCCCAGTTCGGTCGAATGACCTGCTGTACGGACCCCGTCCATGAACCTTTTGGCAACCGCCGCACTGAAGGAATTGGGGTTTGGATGATCCAGAATGGTCAGTACGTGCATATGCGCCTCAAATCGTTGCAGCAATTGTGTCTGCAAGCAAACTGGGGGCTCAACCCAACTTGAGGTCAAGACATCATTTTGTACCGACCGGTCGCAATCTCTAGGTGGGCATTCATCTTACATGCGTTGTTGCAGCATGGGTGAGGTGATGACGTAAAGTGATGCATTGAAAGTTCTGCGGATAAGGCGCGCAAAGGATCAGGTTGACGCGCCTCTGCCTTCGTCATTAATGGACGCTGGCAGTTTTGACATTGAACAAGGGATGACGTCTTGGACTTTCAGGTGGCAAGTTTTTGGTTTGGTTCGCCTTTATCTTGCGTTGAAAGAGTTTGCATTCAGTCATTTCTGGATCAAGGTGTGGTTTTTCACCTTTATGTTTTGGACATGAGCATGGAGGTGCCGAACGGCGTTGTCTTGCATGATGCCAGGAAGATTTATTCGGATGATCACACTGAACAGCTGACAAGCGAGCGCAAGCGCGCCGCAGTTTATTCGGATATATTTCGCATCTATTTGCTGCAACAAACGGACTACGTGTGGGTCGATTTGGATATTTATTGTGTCCACCCACTGGACGTGAAATCCGATTACCTTTTTGGCGTGGTCTGGCGCAATCGCGCCATGAACAATTGCGTGCTGCGTCTGCCCAAGACGTCGCTTGCCTTGAAACTGATTATGAACTTTTTGCAGTCCGAGGTTCCGATACCTTTCTGGCTGGGACGTGGTCACATCGACAGGCTGGTGGGCCGGTACGAGGCCGGCGAAAAGATCACGCTTTACGATCTGCCATGGACAACAACCGGGCCCAGTGTGACGCGCTGGGCTTTGGAGTTAACCGGCGAAATCAGCCGAGGTCAGCATTGGCACGTGTATTGGCCGCGCAGAGGATTTGTGGATCCGCAGCGCAGTTTAGATGATTACGAACCTGACTGGGTTAGATTCCACCACTTCCAGGGTGAGACGCGGAATCAGATCAAGTCCCAATTCGGGGGTATTCCGCCAAAGGGCAGTTACATTGATCACATTTGCCAGCGTCACGGTATAGACCCGGAAACCTACCCTGTTCGTTAGGCGCCGATCCAAATTACACTATCTGGTCCCGATCATACGCCTGTAACGCAATCCGACAGGGGTGGATGCCCCAATCATAGCGATGCGCATGGATCAGAGACGCCCAAGCAGTTCTGGTGTTGGCCATGCGTCCGCGGGCAATCCCAGCCGGGCCTGTTCGGCTTGCACCGCCGCCCGCGTTCCGGCCCCCAGAATTCCGTCGATCTTGCCGACGTCATACCCTTTGGCTTGCAATCTGGTCTGCAACTGTTTCATCTGCGCATCGTTCAGACCCGGCGCCGGGTTGCCTGCATCGTAAATCTGCGCCCCCTCCAACCGTGTACCGAAATAGGCGGCAGTCAGAACATAGACAAAACTCTGGTTCCATTCGAAATACACGTCGAAATTCGGATATGCCAGAAAGGCGGGGCCCTTGTGGCCTTGTGGCAGGATCAGCGATGCGGGCAGGTTTGACAGGGTGCCGCTGCGGGCTTGAACGCCCATGGCTTGCCAGTCGGCCACCGAACGCGGCTTGCCGGGACCGGACAGCGACCAGTCCATCTGTGCAGGCACCGTCACCTCTTGCAGCCACGGCTGACCCGGCTGCCAGCCCAGATTTGACAGCATTTTGGCCCCGGACATTAGCGCATCCGGGGCCGAGGTTTTCAGAGAGACCGTTCCATCCCCGTCCCCGTCGATGCCGTTCTCAAGAATGTCGCGTGGCAGCATCTGCACCATGCCGATTTCCCCGGCCCACGCGCCGGTTGTGCGGGCAGGGTCGAAACCACCCTGATCAAAAAGTTCGATGGCCGCGAAAATCTGCGGCCGAAACAGGTCGGGGCGGCGACAATCATGTGCCAGTGTCACCAGAGCGTTGCGCGTGTTGAAGTCGCCCTGAAAGGCACCGTAGTCAGTTTCGAAGGCCCAGAATGCCAGCAACACACCACGAGAAATGCCGTACTGCTGTTCAATCCGATCAAAAACCACATCGTATTTGCCCGACATGGCCCGTCCGCGTTCTATCCGGTTGGCCGAGATCAGGCGCCGGGAAAAGTCGACGAAAGGTTTCTGAAACACACCTTGCGCCCGGTCGGCCCTGAGCACGGCGTCGTCCTGCCGGACGCCCTGAAAGAACGCATTCACGGTGGACGTGTCGAACCCCTTTTGGACAGCTTCGGCCTTAAGGCCATTCACAAATTGGTTGAACCCGCCACCGCATTGAGCCAGAGCGGGCGAGGCGAGAAGCAGGAAGGCAAACAACCCGGAAACGCAGCGCATCAAGTGTCCTTTACAAAATCAGCTTTAGCGCAGCCCACACCGACACGAGCAAAAGCGCAAGCCCCCACACTTTCCACAACATGTCGCATGCGCGGAAAATTTCGTATGCACCGATCTGACGGCGCGCGGTGCCATTGACCCAGGCCAGATCGCGCACTTGGCCGTCATAGCTGCGCGGCCCTGCAAGCGCGATATCCAGCGCACGGGCCATCGCAGCCTCGGGCCATCCGGCGTTTGGGGAAATATGACATCGGGCGTCCTTTTGAATCTCGCCCCATCGCGACCATTGACCGGACAATGCCAGGATTATCAAGCAGGTCAGCCGGGCCGGGATCAGGTTCAAAAGGTCATCGAATCGGGCCGAGGCCCAGCCGAAATCTCGATGCCTTTCGGTGCGGTAGCCGATCATACTGTCCGCTGTATTGACGGCCTTGTACACCAGCAGCCCGGGCAGCCCGGCCACCAGAAACCAAAAGGCAGGTGCGATCACTCCGTCACTGAGGTTTTCCGCCGCGCTCTCAATTGCGGATCGTGCAATCCGGGCTTCGCTCATATCCTTGGTGTCGCGAGACACGATCATGGCGACTGCCGCACGTCCTTGAGACAGCGAAACGCGCAGCGCGTCGCCAACCGCGCGCACATGGGCGACCAGTGAATTCTGCGCCAACAGAACAGCGCAGACCAAAATTTCGATCAAAGCACCGATCTGCGCCAGCAGCCAGCCAGCGGCGCCAGCGACGATACACAGCAGGATCAGCACAAACACACCTTTGACGCGCCGTGCCGTCCCGTGGTTTAACCGTTTGTCCAGCCAGTCGATGCTGTCGCCGATCACGACAGCCGGGTGGCGCATGCGTGACCAAATCCAGTTTGGCTCTCCAAAAGCGGCGTCCAGGCACATAGCCAAAACCAGGACCAGAGCTGTGTTCACAGTGCGGCCTCCAGTCGGGCCCATCCGTCTGCCGGTGGCAGACCAAGGCGCAGATAGGTTTTCGAGTAAGGAAAAACACGGCTCAGGATATGCGCGCGGGCCAGTCTTTGGTGCCAGATCTCGGCGCTGTCGACCTCATAAAGGCGGAACAAGAGCGTGCCACCCCGCAGCCGTGCGCCCGCATTGATGACCAGTTTATCCAGTCGTTCAGTATCGGCTTGCAGCCGGGCGCGGGTTGTGTCGGCCCAACGGGTGTCCAGCAAGGCCTGCGCCCCGACGCGCAGAGCCGGCCCCGATACAGCCCATGGGCCGGTCAGATCATTCAGCCGGGCGACAAGGTCCGGATGACCAATCGCAAAGCCCAGCCGCAACCCGGCCAGTCCCCAGAATTTGCCAAAGCTTTTCAGAATGATCACGCCGGGTTTATCGGCCATTTGGATCAGAGAGGCTTCTGGACAGACATCGCAAAAGCTCTCATCAATCACTGTCAGCGCCGTATCAAATTCATCAACCTGCCATAAGTGACCGTCCGGATTGTTCGGATGCACCATCACCTGCGCGCCCGCGTGTCCGGTTTCCTGCACGCTCCAGCCTTGTGCGCAAAAGGCCGCCGCATGTTCGTTGTATGTAGGTGTCGATATCCGGACACGGCCCGGTGGGGCCAGCGCCGGTATACGGGCGATAATCGCAGAAGCCCCGGATGCCGGCAGCACTGCCGCATGCTCGGGCACCGACCAGAACTGCCTTGCGGCACTGATCAGGCGGTCGAATGCACCATGGTCCGGCAATTGCGTCCAGTCTTCCGGTTCAAGATCCTGGATCGGGTAAGGACAAGGATTGATCCCGGTCGACAGATCAATCCAGTCGCTGCGCGCGCCACCATATTGCAGGATCGCCCCGTCCAGCCCGCCACCGTGGTCGCGTTCGGCGCGCGGGTTCAAATCGTCGTTCATCTGCAAATCTGCCCAAAACGCTGGTTTACGCTCGCTTCAAGCGGATTTTTGCCGCTTTTACAAGCAAATCCGCATGATCCAGGCCAGCACAGAGTGTCGTTAACATTTTGTTAAGGAAATCACGGGATCACAGACCACGGGGGTCGGCACCACTCACTCTATCAAGTGCCGAGGTTGTTGCAAATGAAAGTTCTGATTGTTGAAAGTAACCCCGATCTTGGTCGGGTCTGGAAAAGACATCTGGAACGGCAAGGCGCCGAAGTCACGCTGGTGGCTGGGCAGGAAGATGCCATACTGGCGCTATACAAATCCGCGTTCGAGATCATTGTCATGGATCTGGTGCTGGAAACCGGCAGTGCGCTGGCTGTTGCCGATTTCGCCAGCTATCGCCGACCCGAGGCGCGGGTGATTTTCGTCACCAATACAACGTTTTTTTCGGACGGCTCGATCTTTGCGCATAGCCCCAATGCCTGCGCCTATGTGCAAAGCGGAACGCCGCCAGAGGATCTGGCGGCGATGGTGGAGCATTACGCGGCAGGTCGCTGATCCCGCCCGTGTGGTTCGTGGTAGTCCAGATCCGGGTTCACCGGGATGATCCGGTTCGGATTGATGGTCTCGTGGCTGTAATGATAATGCCGCACGATGTGGTTCATATTCACCGTTTGCGCGACACCTGGCCACTGATACAATTCGCGGGTGTAAGCCCAAAGGTTCGGGTAGTCGATCAACCGCCGCTTGTTGCATTTGAAATGCAGGTGATAGACCGGATCGAACCGGATCAGCGTGGTGAACAGCCGCCAATCCGCCTCTGTCATGCGTGCACCCATCAGATAGCGATTTTGGGACAGTCGATCCTCCAGCCAGTCCAGCGTCTCGAACAAAGGTTGCACGGCCGCGTCGTAGGCCTGTTGTGATGTGGCGAACCCGGACTTGTAGACGCCGTTGTTGACGTCGGAATAGATGCGTCCATTGATTTCTTCGATCTCATCGCGCATCGCCTCGGGCCAATAGTCGTCGGTATTGCCGGTGATCGCGTCAAAGGCCGAATTGAACATGCGGATGATTTCCGAGCTTTCGTTGGAAACAATGGTCTCTTGGTGTTTGTCCCACAGGATGGGAACGGTGACGCGCCCGGAATAGCCGGCGTCGGCTCTGGTGTAGATCTGGTGCGCGAAGGACAGCCCATGCAGATCATCGCCCGTTGCACCGAACGGGTCGGTTTCAAAGCTCCAGCCCTTGTCCATCATGTCGGGATGCACAACCGAAACCGATATCAGATTGCTCAGATCCTTCAACTCTCGAAAGATCAGCGTGCGATGTGCCCAGGGGCAGGCAAGGCTGACGTACAGATGATAGCGATCCGGCTCTGCCTTGAACCCTGCTCGGCCCGACGGACCGGCGCTGCCATCCGCAGTCAGCCAGTTGCGAAACTGGGCGGCACTGCGTTTGAACGCGCCGCCCGTGGATTTGGTGTCATACCAGGTGTCGTGCCATTGTCCATCGACCAGCAAGCCCATTGCGCGTCCTCCGCATCTGTGTTTCGGCAAAGATAAGGCGGCCGGAACGGTGTTCCTATGACAGCAGGCGCGCAAGCAGCCTGCACCTGCGCACATTCCCGGGTTGAGATTTCTGCGCAACACTCGAAGGTGGGGCAGGTGTGTGTGTGATCAGGTTCACTGGATTTTTACGAGTTATCCCTCAAACTAATCTGCAAGCAGGGGGAGCGTTTTTATGAGTACCTATGTTTCAAAGGAAATCAGCGCCGAATTGGCCGCGGCCCGAATCGCTGGTCTGAAAAAAACCAGTCGCCTGCGTGTCGAAATCGGCGACAATACGTACAAAATTCTGAAATTGTGGAAAGATGGCTTTACAGTTGAGGCCGCGACGACACCGCAGTTGCGCGGATTGGTCGATATCTATGACGGCGCCAATCATCTGTACCAGTGCCTGATCATAGCGGACGAAGAAGAATCAGGTGAAATGCGGTACGAGTTCAAGCGTAGCACCGCTGCTGCCGACAGCGCGCCGCTTGACTTCTACCGCGCACCGGACGCGCCGATCGCCCTGCTGGGATACGAGGATTAAGGGCGTATCTCGATCGTCGTCCCGGTTGGGCCAACACACGAGAGCTGTGCCATTTCGGCATTGGACAGGGCAATGCACCCACGCGCCCAGTCTCTGCGGCAGGGTCAGGCCGACACTCCCATTGGGTTGCCAGTGAACGAAGATGTCGCCGCCGGGATCAACGCCTTCCTGCTGTGCGCGTGCAATGTTGTCGGACCGAGGATAATCAATCCCAAGCGATAAATGGAACGCGCCGTTCGGGTTTCGCCTGTCGATGGTGAATACCCCAACCGGTATTTTGCCGTCACCTTCCTGCTGCTTATCACCATCCTGCGCAAACCCCAGTGCGATATCGGTCTGCATCACAATCACACCTTGCAAGGTTGCGATCAGACAGCGGGCGGATTTCTCGATCACGATATGATCGATATGCGCAGCTTCACGCGCAATGGGCGGCGTCTGCGGGCTAGCAGGTGCATTGGTTATTGTAGGTCACCAAACGCGTGTTTAAGCCGCGCGCACGCTTCCTCAACCCGTGATCGCTGGGTGGCCAGATTGAACCGCTCGAAACTCTCACCTCCGGCGCCAAACCCGGGGCCCGGAGACGTTGCGATCCGCGCGTCCTGACGCAGGCGCCGGACAAATTCACCATGGTCCATGCCGGTGCCCGAGAAATCGATCCAGGCCAGATAGGTCGCCTGCAGGGGCATTGACCAAAGGCCGGGAATCTCGGCGATGGCGGCGTCAAACAGCTGTAGATTGCCGTTCAGATGGTCAATCTGCGCATCAACCCATTCAGCCCCTTCCGGCGTGTAGGCAGCAGTAATCATGGCGACGCCCAGCGCGCTGGGTTCGTAATCCAGCGTATCCAACCTGTGACGCATCGCGGCGCGCAGTTTCGCGTCCGGGATGATCATGTTTCCGGTGCGCTGACCGGCGATGTTAAAGGTCTTGGATGCGGCTGTCAGGGTCACGGTCCAGCTTCGGGCATCGGGCGCAGCGACATCCATCGGAATATATTTGGCGCCAGGATAGACCAGATCGTGGTGAATTTCGTCCGAAACGAGGATCAAACCGTTGCGCCCGGCGAACTCTGCCACGGCGCGCAATTCATCGGTTGACCACACGCGACCAGACGGGTTTTGGGGCGAACACCACAACAACAGTTTCTCGGACCCATCCAAACAAGACTGGGCCCGGTCCAGATCAAGCGCATAGCTGTCGCCGTCGCGGACCAGCGGGCATTCCACCACACGGCGCCCGGTCTTTTTCACCTTGTTGGAAAACTCATGGTAGACCGGCGTGAAAATCACCACGCCATCCCCCGGTTCGCTCCAGACATCCAGACACAGGCAAATCGCGTTACCCAACCCCTGCGAGGTCAGAACCCAATCGGTATCGATCTGCCAGTCATGACGGTTCTGCATCCACCACTGGACCGAAGCCAGATACTCGGGGTGTTTCCATGAATAGCCAAAAACACCGTGTTCGGCTGCGCGGCGGACCGTATCGATGACGCAGGACGCGGTTGGATAGTCCGAGTCAGCTGTCCACATCGCAAGCCCGTCATCGTTTGGCACGCCATAGAGTTGCTCCATCTTGTCCCATTTTGAACTTTGGGTGCCACGTCGGTCGGTGAGGGTATTGAAGGTCATGTCTTCTCCGTTTGTCTGGCGGAAAGCTAACCGTAAATCGAACAGGTGCAAGGGGGGCGTTGCGGCGACGCGCGCGATGGCCTAAATCAGCCTTATGAAACGCACTATCCTGATCCATCCCGATCCTCGTTTGAAAAAGGTCTGCGCGCCGGTGGCCGATCTTTCGGATGATCTGCGCCAGTTGGCCGATGACATGCTGGAGACGATGTATGACGCACCGGGAATCGGTTTGGCCGCGCCGCAGATCGGCGTTCTGGACCGGCTGATTGTGGTTGACTGTGTCAAGGAAGAAGGCGCAACGCCGCGACCGCTGATCATGTTCAACCCCGAAGTAGTGGCCGCGTCGGATGAGACCAGTGTTTATGAGGAAGGCTGCCTTTCGATCCCCGAACAATACGCCGAGATAACCCGCCCCAAAACTGTGGATGTGGCATGGATGGATCAGAACGGGAATGAACAGCAAGAAACATTCGACGGGCTTTGGGCGACCTGTGTGCAGCACGAAATCGACCATCTGAACGGCAAGCTGTTCATTGATTATCTCAGGCCGTTGAAACGGCAGATGATCACCCGGAAAATGCAAAAACTCAAACGTGAAAAGGCCCGTGCATGAGTGTTCGATCCTGCCTTCCCTGGCCCGATAAACGCCTGCGGACCAAGGTCAAGGAAGTGTCCGAGATCACCGATGAGATCCACGACATCTGGAACGACATGATCGACACGATGGAGGCAATGCCGGGCGTGGGTCTTGCGGCCCCCCAGATTGGTGTGATGCTGCGCCTGGCTGTTGTCGATGGCTCAACCCAGCGAGGCCGGGCGGTGCGATTGGCGAACCCGGAAATCCTGCACAGCTCGATCGAATTGCGCGAACATGACGAGGCCAGCCCGAACCTGCCCGGCGTATCGGCCAAGGTGAAACGACCCCGCGCCGTGACGGTCAAGTTCCTGAACGACAAGGGGATGGTCGACCGCCGCGATTTTGTTGGTGTCGAGGCGACCAGTGTGCAACATCAAATCGACCACCTGAACGGCAGAATGTATTTCGACCGCCTCAGCAAGGTCAAACGTGACATGCTGCTGCGCAAAGCGCGAAAACTGGTGTAGGCCGGACATCAGCCCGGCACCCGTCACAATCTCGGAGCACGTCATGCGCGTCATCTTTATGGGAACACCCGATTTTTCGGTTCCGGTTCTGGACGCCCTGGTCCGGGCCGGACACGATATTGCCGCCGTGTATTGCCAGCCGCCGCGTCCGGCTGGTCGTGGCAAAAAGGATCGCCTGACCCCTGTACATGCGCGGGCTCAGGTGCTGGGCCTGATGGTACGCCATCCGGTCTCGCTGAAATCAACCCAGGAACACGCGGCATTTGCCGCATTGAACGCAGATGTGGCTGTGGTTGTAGCGTATGGTTTGCTGTTGCCACAGGCTATTCTGGATACGCCGGGGCAGGGTTGTCTGAACATCCACGCCAGCCTGTTGCCGCGTTGGCGCGGGGCTGCACCGATCCACCGCGCCATCATGTCGGGCGATGCTGAAACCGGCATTTGCATAATGCAGATGGAGGCCGGGCTGGACACCGGCCCGGTCTTGCTGCGTCAGGCCACCCCGATCAATGCGGACGAGACCAC
>JBCCIK010000031.1:0-28814 GCA_039028255.1 Pseudomonadota bacterium
ACACCGTAGGCAACGGTCAGACCCACGGCACCCAGCGCCAGCGGCGGCACACCTTCACCTGCCAGAGCGTCAACCGCACCTTTATACAGAATGGGCGTGCACACCGCGATCAGCTTGGCACAGACCAGCATCACCATGGCCAGCACAACGCGCCGTTTCACCCAGGGCTCATCATCCGGCCACAGATAGGGTGCGACCTTGCGAATGGTCCGCCAACCTGCGCGGCGCGCGTCGTCGTCCGTCATTGCGGCACGCTGCACAGGGTGCTCACGGGCAGGTTTCGCGCGAGTGCAGGCAAGGACAGAACCGGGGCCGCAAAGGACATAACTTACTGCTCCGGTATTGTGAAAACCTGCCCCGGATAAATGAGATCCGGATCCCGGATCAAATCGCGATTGGCTTCGAACAGCCGCACATACAGTATCCCGTCACCGAACCGTTCCCGCGAAATGGCCCACAACGTGTCGCCCCGTTGCACAGTGACGGATCGGATCGGCGCCGGAGAGGTCGAGCCGGCCCCCTGCGTTGATTCAGTTGCGGCCTGCAACGTCTCGATCGGTTCGCGTTTGAACGGCGTCTCGACACGGCTGATCACCGTACCATCTGTGTCGACCTCATCCACCCGCAGCGTATAAACACCCGGATCAATCCCTTCCAATTCGCCACGCCAGTTGCCGTCATCCTCTGGGTCCAGATCAGCGACCAGACGATTGTTCAGATACAGACGCACTGCGGCGCCGTCCTTGACCCGGCCAGTCAGTTGCACCTCACCCGTGTCCGAATACCCGATTGTGTCCAAAGCAACCTGTTCGGGCTCGTCTGTCTGCGCAGCAGGAGGTTGGACCAGTTCAACCCCATCCTCGCCCGACCGCAGAATAGCGATCTGTTGATCGTCAACCGCCTGATCAGTCGGAGCCTCGGCTGAGGCCGTCTGATCGGTCGCATCGCTGGTCTGGGTTTGATCTAATGCTGCGTCTGTCTGGGTTTGATCTGATGCTTGGTCTGTCTGGGTCGGTGTTTCGGCTGCCTGTGACCCGGCAGCCGCGTCGGCCGTTTGAGTTTGGTTGGTTTCGTCCGGCGTTGCGTCCGGCGTAACCACGCCAGCCTGTTGGTTGTTGGCGGTTTCATCCGTCCCGGCGTCCGCGACGGTACCCTGATCGGTATCTGCCGTTTCGACAGGCATATTCTGATCTTCACCGGCGGGTTCTGACTGCGTGATCTGTGCGTCGACCGGCTCAGGCAGCGCGGCAATCAGATAGTCGTCTGAACGTGTGATTTGCTGTCCATCAGATGTCTCAAGCACCAGTCCCTGCGCATCGTCGCTGAAAGGGATCGAAACAAATTCGGCAAATTGTCCCGAAGGGTCCACGGTAAAGCTGTGCAGCAACTCTCCGTTCAGCAAGACGCGCACCTGACTGCCGGGTTCGGCATCGCCGGACAGCAATGCGTTGCCATCCTGTTCAACAAAGATCTGGTCCAGAACAGGCGCAACCGCCGCAAGCGCAGGGGTGCCTTTATCCTCGGGCGCAGTACCGGTTTGCTCGTTCACGGGTGCCTCGGCCGGCTCCTCCTGGCTCGATGTTTGCGTATCGTTGTCCGGTTCGCTGTTTTGCGCCTGCGCTCCGTCCTCGGGCTGAGGTTCAGAGACAGTTGCAGTCTGCTCCGTGGCTGGCTCTTGCGGGGCGCTTGTGAAGACACCGGACAGGTACACCCCGCCCGCGACAAGGATTGCAATCAGACCGGCAATTATCCCCCAGATAAAGTTGCCAGAGCCACCACTTGCTGATTTGGCGTCCATTCTGTTCCTTTCGCTCTGCGCAAACGCAATTTGTCCCAAAGCGTTCCGGCAGATAGTTGAGCCAATCTATCAATCCCGCTATCACGGGTCAAAACCCCTGACACAACCCCGGAGCGCCCCTTTGATGTCCCAGAAATCCGTCTGTGTGTACTGCGGGTCACGCAATGGCACCAATTCAGCGTTTTCAAAAGCCGCACAGCAGTTCGGAACCTTGCTGGCCGATGCCGGATGGCGACTGGTTTACGGTGCCGGTGATGTTGGGCTTATGGGGGAAGTTGCGCGCGCAGCACAGGCCGCCGGCGGCGAGACATTCGGGGTCATCCCGGTGCATCTGGTCAGGCGCGAGGTGGGCAAAACAGACCTGACTCATTTCGTGATCACCGAAACAATGCACGAACGCAAAAAGGTCATGATCATGAACGCCGACGCGGTGGTGGTCCTACCGGGCGGCCCCGGATCACTGGACGAGTTGTTCGAGGCCCTGACCTGGCGGCAACTGGGCCTGCACGACAAACCTATCGTGGTGGTCAATGTCGACGGGTATTGGGACACCTTGCAGGCGCTGTTGACCCAGGTGGTCGGCCAGGGTTTCGCCGACGCATCGCTGGCCGACTTTATCACCTGGGTCGAAGATGCCGAGACCGCCATGACGGTCCTGCACGACAAACTGGCCTGATATGTGCGCAGGCCCTGGCTGTTCGTGCCGCCCGTCGGTCTAATCAGGCGAAGCTGGGCGATGGTTGCAGGCGCTGATGCAAAACCTGTTCGACCTTGTTCATCGGGTGATTGGTCAGTGTCTTGTCAACCTCGGCCACCACTTTGGCCAGAACATCGCTGTGCAACCGTCGGCGCAACAGACCCAGAACCTGTGGGCTCGCCACCAGGACCAGACGTTTAAAGGCACCTGTCAGGCCCTTGCGGTTCAGAACATTGGCCAGATCCTGCACAAAAAGGGTTTTGGCGTGGGTTTTCCAAGACGGTTCTTCCACGGCCGACTTTTGATGCGGCCCATAATCGTTCCGGCGTCCGGCCCGATCGGCTGGTCCGGAACCTTGCTGATCCTGTTCTTCAACCGACACAATGACCAGATTGGGGTCTTCGGCATCTGTAATGTTCTCCATGAACAACGCCTTTTCCCCGTCAGCAACGATAACCCATGTTCCCTGTGCAAGTGCGACCATCATGATCTCCTGGTGCAGTTTCTATTGGGTATCCCTCGACCGATGCTCACAACCATTCGCACGCCGCAAATCCGCGCGCGCTGTCATGATGTTTGTTTTTGGCGGATCGCTTCCTCCCGCATGATTAAGCTATGTGCTCGCGGCCGGGTTGCAATGGGCTGCGATACCGAAAGTTGACGTATCGGCAGGATTCCACTTGCCTGGCGCGTTGTCGTTCACACATCACAAAAAAGACCCGCCAGCATCCCTGCTGACGGGTCCGATCCATACGCGATGTTGTGATTTACATCCGGGACGCGACATTTTCCCAATTCACCAGATTGTCGAGGAAATTCGACAGGTAAGCAGGACGCTTGTTGCGGAAATCGATGTAATACGAGTGTTCCCAGACGTCGCAGCCCAGCAGCGCGGTCTGACCAAAGCACAGCGGGTTTACGCCGTTTTCTGTCTTGGTGACCGCCAGCGATCCGTCGGCGTTCTTGACCAGCCAGGCCCAGCCCGAGCCGAATTGACCCGCGCCAGCCGCTGAAAATTCCTGCTTGAACTGATCTACAGATCCAAAGGACTCTTTCAGCGCATCCTCCAGCTGTCCGGGCATGGCGCTGTCGCCGGGGCCCATCATTTCCCAGAACTGGTTGTGGTTCCACAGCTGGCTGATGTTGTTAAAGATACCGTTCTGCGCCACGGCAGATTTGTCATAGGTTCCGACAATGATCTCTTCCAGCGACTTGCCGTCCCATTCAGTTCCGGCAATCAGCTTGTTGCCGTTATCGACATAGGCCTTGTGGTGCAGGTCGTGGTGATATTCCAGTGTTTCCGCCGACATGCCCTTGGATGCCAGCGCGTCATGTGCGTAAGGAAGATCAGGAAGTTCAAAAGCCATGTCGGCCCCCTGTAGAATAAAAGTTGCGGTTCCCACCGGTTAAATGCTTTGGCAGCCGCCGCAGGTCAAGAGGCGGGGCAAGAAAACCCACCCGGCCGTCGGGATTGATCGGTCACATCATCCACACGATCAGACCAAACAGGATGGTTTTTACAAAAAATAACCCTGGGACCAGAACACGCGACCCGATGCCGAGGGCGCAATCCAGATCAACACATTCGGATCATGCGCCAAGAACCGGTTTTCAAAGATCAGCCACCCTATCCAATTTTGCCGAAGCAGCGCCGCGCCCAGCCGTAAATTACTTTTGCCGCGATACTACACATGCCCCCTGACCCCGAGGACGGTTGTCGTAACCAGCAACAATCGCTCGTACAGTCATCTCAGCTTTTTTGGGGCTGATGGTCGCGCTCCAAGTGGCGCTGCCGTTGGCGTTGCCGCGCACCGGGATACCAGACACTTTCCATTTGACCCGTATCTTGCCATTGTTCAACTCTGAATACTCAACCGGAATAGGTTCTTTGTGGATGTGGTTGATATAGGCGTCAATCACGGATGCGGACTTGTTGTCTTCGTCCACAATGACGATGATCCGTTCCGATATCCAGCCATAGCGCGCCTCAATATTGCCCGGCGCGCAATCGTAAATAGTTTGGCCGGCCCATGCGAGGCTTGTCATTGCGCACAATATTGCTGTGAAAAAAGATGATAACTTCAACATCAATCAACTCCAGTTTGTTGAAAAACAAGCAGAGGCAAATGCCCTGTCTATGTTAAAATTTTGTTTTTTATATACTTTCTAAATATTTCTAGCAGAATCAGTTAACTCATAAATCTCGCAAAAATACCTCTCACCGCGCCTTTTAGTTGTGTTCCACACTTCAACAGCCAGAGCATGCAGTCAAGCGCCTTTGTTGAACATTTACAACGAACCAGCGAAAAGCCCGGAGCCTGAAAGTCGAAGGATTCCTGCCGTGTTCACATACCGGCGCGACGCATTCGGACGTATAACCACTGTGCAGCAATACAGGGGCAAATCTGGGGATAAAGTATCAGGCCAATTTGAACAAAGCGGACAGCAATGTCAGGTGCGCGCCAGCTTCGCGCATGTCAACGCCGCCAACAAACCGTTTGGAAACGGTGGCTGCTATGTGGTTGACCAGTAAAGCCTCGATCTGTTCGTCGGGGTTTATTGACCGCATGTAGATGCTGTCAGTAAACTCCGACCTCGCTGCCGGGTTGCGCCGCGACCGTCAACAGTTTGAACACGTAATCCGCCGCTGAGCGGAAACAGACAACCCGGAAGGACTGATCGTCATCCATCCAGAACGCGCCTGCCACCTGTGCCAGCCGCGTTCTGCGGACTTGGCCCGGTTGAAATGCGTCTGTCGACAAATCGACCGGCGCAAGCTTGCCCAGAACTTCGCGGGCGGACGGGCCAGAAACACGGAACACGGCCCGTGCGTCGGACACATTCACTGCTAAAGCGTGAATACCGCCCAGCGCGTTGACCATCGAGGCCAGTCTGGCCTCAACCTCAGCATAAGGCACCAGCACCAAAAGCTCATCGGGTGACATCCAGCAGACGCCGGTGTCGTTATCGATCAGCGTTCCACGCTGACCGGGCACTTTCTGGCCGGTTGCGGTTTTGACTGCTTTGGCAAGAACCTTGTCTGTCAGATCGCCGCGCAAAGTGATCATGCCTTGCAATCCGCATTCCTCGACCTTGGCGATGCCCTCATAGTTGGCGTGATTCAAAGCGCTGATAGGTTCAGACATTCTGCTTCTCCCCGTCTTTGTCGTAGAAGATCGGGTCCACGATCTTTGCCTTGTACACTTTGCCGTCGGTCCCCGGGAAATCGACGATTTCGCCCATGCGATCCGGACCGTGTTTGATCAGACCCATGGCGATGCCCTTGCCCAGATTGGCCGAATAGTAGGTCGAGGTTACGCGCCCGATTACATTGCGCTGACCGTTGGCATTGACACCTTCCCCGACTGCATAAGCGCCGTCGGGGATGACGGAATCATCCACAGTCTCAAGACCAACCAGTTTCCATCGGTCCGGATCGGCCATATGGCTGCGCGAATGGGCTCGTTTGCCCAGGTAATCTTCTTTCTTTTTCGACAAAGCCCAGTTCAGCCCCAGGTCCTGCGGGATCACGGTGCCGTCGGTCTCGTCCCCGATCATGATAAAGCCTTTCTCGGCTCTCAGAACGTGCAGACATTCGGTGCCGTATGGCATGACGCCGAACTCCTGGCCCGCCTCGGTCAGCGCATCCCAGAACGCCTGACCCCGGCTGGCCGGCACGGCAATTTCATAGGACAGCTCACCCGAAAATGAGATCCGGTACGCACGGCAATCAAAGTCACCGATCTTGCCATCGCGCCATTCCATAAACGGCAGGGCATCCTTACTGACATCCATACCGCCCAGTTTTTCAAGAACCTTGCGGGCGTTGGGTCCAACCACCGCAACCTGCGCGTATTGCTCGGTCACGTTGGCAACATATACTTTCCAGTCCCACCATTCGGTCTGAAGCCATTCTTCCATGTGACCATGAATGCGCTCTGCCCCGCCGGTGGTGGTATGGCACAGCCAGGTGTCATCATCGATGCGGGCAACTACACCGTCGTCTATCAGGAAGCCGTTTTCCGAACACATCAGACCATACCGGCATTTGCCCACCTTCAGCGTGGACATCATGTTGGTGTACATCATGTCCAGAAACTTGCCTGCATCGGGCCCTTTGACTATCAGCTTGCCAAGTGTCGAGGCATCCAGCAGGCCCAGAGTCTCGCGGGTGTTCTTTACCTCGCGGTTTACCGCATCATGCACGGATTCACCGGGGCGGACATAAGCATAGGTCCGGCGCCAGTGGCCGACGGGCTCCCAATCAGCCCCGTTCTTGTCATGCCAGTCATGCATCGGAGTCCGGCGGATCGGCTGGAACACGTCTCCACGTGCTTCACCGCCAATCGCACCCATGGAAATTGGTGTGTATGGCGGACGAAAGGTGGTGGTTCCGACCTTTGGAATCTCGGAATCCAGTGCATCAGCAAGGATCGCCAGACCGTTGATATTACTTAATTTACCCTGATCGGTCGCCATGCCGAGGGTGGTATAGCGCTTGGTGTGTTCAACGCTTTCATAACCTTCGCGCGCAGCCAGTTGCACATCCGAGACTTTGACATCGTTCTGGAAGTCCAGCCAGGATTTTGCGCGCAGCTGAGTTTCCGCATTGGCAGGCATCAGCCAGACAGCCTCCATCGCGGCTTCGGCGACGGTGTCACCCACCGGGGCCTTGGTGCGCCGAGGCTTGTATCCGGCCGCCTTGGCCGCCGCCTTGCCAGCAGCATCTGCATCTGCGACGACATCACCCAACGCCAACGGACCGTTGGAGGCGCCAGCCGCCAGCACAAACCCTGCCCCGTCCGCACCTCGTGGCGGGCGATCAGGATCAGGGCGGAAATGCGCGTTCGCCTCATCCCAGATCAGCTTGCCACCGCAATGAGACCACATGTGTACAACCGGCGACCAGCCACCGGACATGGCAATTGCGTCTACTTCAACCTCTTCGCGCGCGCCGCCGATACCATCCTGATTACAGATCGCAACCTTCTTGACGCGTTTGCCGCCCTTGACCTTGGCAATGGCTTTGCCGGGGTCCACCCGGATGCCAAGTTCACGCGCCTCATCCGCCAGCGGACCCGCCGCGGCACGGGCATCCACCACGCGCAACACATTGACACCTGCCTGTTTCAGGATGATGGCGGTGCGGTAGGCGTCATCGTTGTTGGTGGCGACAATTACCTTCTCACCCGGGGTCACACCCCAGTTCACCACATAGTCGCGCATGGCCGACGCCAGCATCACGCCCGGCACGTCATTGCCCGCAAAGGACAGCGGACGTTCGATGGCTCCGGTGGCCGTCACGATCTGCTTTGCGCGGATGCGCCACAGCCGATGACGGGGTCCCACGGCGCCCGGTTGGTGGTCCGTCAGGCGTTCGTGGCCCAGTACGTAACCGTGGTCATAAACCCCCGCCCCCATGCAGCGGCGGCGCAGTGTGACATTGCTCATTGTTTCGAGTTCGGAAACTAATTGTTCCACGAACTTATCCACAGCCTCACCGTTGACGGTTCCGCCGTCGACGGGCGCGCGTCCGCCCCAGTGCGCGCTTTGTTCGATCAGCATGACCTTGGCACCAGACGCCGCAGCCGTTTTAGCGGCCTGCAAACCAGCCACGCCGCCGCCGATCACCAGAACATCGGTGAAAGCGTAAAAGTGTTCATAGGTATCCGCATCGCGGCTGTCCTTGTCAGGGGCTTTACCCAGACCCGCAGATTGCCGGATGAACGGCTCGTAAACATGCTTCCAGAACGGCTTGGGATGGATGAACATCTTGTAATAGAAGCCTGCCGGCAGAAAGCGCGAAAGATGCGTGTTGATTGCGCCAACGTCGAATTCCAGGTTCGGCCAGTGGTTCTGGGACACGGATGTCAGACCATTGAACAACTCGGTCGTGGTGGCGCGCTGGTTCGGCTCGAACCGATTGCCCTGACCCAGACCGACCAGGGCGTTCGGTTCTTCCGCACCACTGGCGACCATGCCGCGCGGACGGTGGTATTTGAATGACCGGCCGACCATCATCTGATCATTGGCCAACAGGGCCGAGGCCAGCGTATCGCCCTCGTACCCCTGCATCGACGTGCCATTAAAGCTGAACGTGACGGGTTTGGACCGGTCAATCAGACGGCCCGCTGTTGCGAGACGGGTGCTCATGATGCGAACCTTTCGCAGGCAGAGTTACAAGGAAGGACGCGGTTCATTCAAATTCTCTCCACATCCATCCGGGACGTTTGGCGGTAATCGCGTCTTTGATGTCTTGCGGCGGTTCGGTGGTTTGGGCCGGATAGGTTCCGTAGACTTCCATTGTTTCCGTGTCGCGGGCAGCGACGAACCACTTACCGGTGCCATAAGCATGCAGCCAAAGCTCGAAATGCACACCTCTGGGATTTTCACGGGTGAACATGTAGGTTTCGAATTCATCATCCGAGGACCCCGGCCCAAAGCGTTTGCGATGCGCTTCGCCACCACAGTGCAGTTCGGTTTCGTCCAGCATGGCGCCGGTGAACGGGCATTTGAGTGTCAGCATGATGCAGTCTCCTTGAAGACGCAGAGGTGAGACATCAGGGTATCGGAGAGCTGTGAGCGCATCAGTGCGCCACCCCGGCGGCAACGCTTTCGTCGATAAAACGACCTTCTTTGAAGCGGTCCAGCGTAAAGGCTTCGGTCAACGGCGAATGGCCCGTGGCCATCAACTGTGCCATGCCCCAGCCTGATCCCGGAATGGCTTTGAACCCGCCGGTGCCCCAGCCACAGTTGATAAAGCAGCCGCCCAACGGGGTTTTCGACAGAATGGGTGAACGGTCACCGGTCATATCCACAATGCCGCCCCACTGGCGCAGCATCTTCAGGCGCGAAATCATCGGGAAGGTTTCGACCAGCGCGCGGACGGTTTCCTCGATATGATGGAACGAACCACGTTGGGTGTAGTTGTTATAAGCATCGGTGCCACCGCCGATCACCATCTCGCCCTTGTCGGACTGGCTCATGTAGCCGTGTACGGTATTGGCCATCACCACGACATCCATGCAGGGCTTGATTGGTTCGGACACCAGCGCCTGCAGGGCCACCGATTCCAACGGCAGGCGAAAGCCCGCCATGTCGGCCAGTTGCCCGGAATGGCCGGCAACCACGATCCCCAGCTTGTCACAGTCGATGGCACCTTTGGTGGTATCGACCCCGACAACGCGCCCGTTTTCGGATCGCACACCGGTCACTTCGCATTTCTGGATGATGTCCATGCCCATGGCCGAACATGCACGCGCATATCCCCAGGCAACGGCATCATGGCGCGCGGTGCCGCCGCGCTCCTGCCACAACGCCCCCAGGACCGGATAGCGCGGGCCGTCGATATTGATGATCGGCACCAGCTCCTTGACCCGCTCCGGCCCGATCCATTCTGTTTGCACGCCTTGCAGCGCGTTGGCATGCGCCGTGCGCTGATAGCCGCGGATTTCGTGCTGAGTCTGGGCCAGCATCATGACACCACGCGGGCTGAACATGACATTGTAGTTCAGATCCTGGCTGAGATCTTCATAAAGGCTGCGCGCCTTTTCGTACATCGCGGCCGACGGATCCTGCAGATAGTTGGACCGGATGATGGTCGTGTTGCGCCCGGTGTTCCCGCCGCCCAACCAGCCCTTTTCGATCACCGCGACGTTCTGGATGCCGTAGTTCTTACCCAGGTAATAAGCCGTCGCCAGACCGTGCCCGCCTGCGCCCACAATAATTACGTCATACCGTTTTTTCGGCTCGGGCGACCGCCAAGCACGTTGCCACCCCGTGTGATTGCGAAAGGCTTCCCGTGCGACGGCAAAGGCTGAATAGTGTTTCATAAGCGAATCCATCCGGTTCGGTGACTGGCGCAGATATGCCGCGTGTCGACAGTTTACCTCTGCCACTGAACGTCGCAATATCGCACTATTGCGACATGTCGCCCTTTCGCGGCCATTTGTCCCTTTTGCCCTGCGGCAGGCCCCGTTACATCAGGGCAGCCAATTCGGAGATAGCATGACGTTCTGGGTTCTGACATTCCTGATCGCGTTGTTGATTGCAGTCGTGCTCAGCCGCACCCTGCTGCGGGGTCGCAAGGATGCCGGCCCGTCCGCCGCCTACGACCTGAGAGTGTATCGCGAGCAATTGGCAAGTGTCGACCGGGATCTGGCGCGCGGCGTGATCGGGGCCGCCGATGCAGACCGCGTGCGCACCGAAATATCCCGCCGTATTCTGGCGGCGGATGCTCAGATACAAGGTCAAGAGGCTCAAACCGGCCCGTCCCGTGTGTTGTCCGCCCTGACGATCACAGGGCTTGTGATCGTGCTGATCGGTGGGGCAACCGCAACCTATTTTCGTCTGGGGTTCGTGGGATATCCTGACATGCCCCTGACAGCACGGTTGGATCTGGCCGAGAACATACGTGAAAACCGACCATCTCAGGCAGTGGCGGAACAGCCGGCCGCGCGTGCGCAACCGCGCCAGCTGGATGGCAGATATGCCGAGTTGTTGCAGCAATTGCGCGAGACTGTCGCAGCGCGCCCCGATGATCTACAGGGACACATCCTGCTGGCGCAGCACGAAACAAACGCTGGCAATTTCAAGGCCGGATACACGGCGCAGCAACGCGTGATCGAACTGTCCGGTCCCGCCGCCACGGCGGACAATTATTCGGACCTCGCCGAGATGATGATCCTGGCGGCGGATGGCTATGTTTCGCCCGAGGCAGAGGATGCGCTGACACGGGCTCTGGATCGTGATCCCCGGCATGGTCCCGCGCGCTATTATATAGGTCAGATGCTGGCACAGATCGGGCGGCCCGATGTTGCCTATCGCATCTGGGTCGAAACCTTGCAGGATGCCCCTCAGGGTGCGCCGTGGGCGGACGCCATCCGTACACAGATCGATGAACTGGCATTTCGGGCCGGGGTCTTCAATGCTCCTGACCTGAGCACCGCGCCTGCTGCACCGGGCCCAAGTCAGGACGATATGGCCGCAGCCGCGGATCTGAGCCCCGAAGAAAGACAACAGATGATACAAGGCATGGTCAGTCGATTGGCTGGCCGGTTGGCCACCGAAGGCGGATCACCCGAGGAATGGGCACGCCTTATCGCGGCGCTTGGAACACTGGGTCAGGCCCAGCGTGCCATCGAAATCCGGGACGAAGCCGTGGCCGTCTTTGCAGATGACGCGGCCGCTTTGCAGATGATCGAAAACGCCGCTTTGCAGGCGGGGATCGCGCAATGATTCACGATGAGTTCGCGGACTTTGCCGCCACTCTGCCCGCGATGACCGCGCTGATCGGTCTGGATTTGGGGGAGAAGACGATTGGCGTCGCAGTGTCGGATCGTATGCGCGGGGTCGCCAGCCCGCTGGAAACGGTGCGCCGCAAGAAATTCACTTTGGATGCCGCGCGCGTGTTGCAGATAACAAAAGATCGCGACATCGGAGGTTTGGTTCTGGGTTTGCCGAAAAACATGGACGGAACGGAAGGCCCCCGGTGTCAGTCGACCCGCGCCTTTGCCCGCAACCTGTCACGCCTGACCGAATTGCCCATCGGTTTCTGGGACGAACGTCTCAGCACAGTTGCGGCAGAAAAGGCACTGCTTGAGGCGGATACGACACGAAAACGTCGTGGACAGGTTATCGACCACGTCGCAGCAGGTTATATCTTGCAAGGTGCGCTGGACAGATTGCGCTTTCTTTAAGGGGTCGGAGCCTGGTGATGACGAATGTGGTCTGGAAAAGAGACGAGGTTGAAAGCCCGTGTATCCAGATTTGCGTCGTTCACCCAAGCGAACGCATCTGCACCGGCTGTTACCGGACCATCGATGAAATCGCGAGGTGGTCCAAGATGGACAGCTCTGAACGGGCGGAAATCATGGCAGCCCTGCCCGATCGAAAACCCAATCTGGCCAAACGTCGCGGCGGACGGGCGGCGCGTTTAAAGCGCACGTGACCGATCAGTCGCGTTCAGGGCCTCGTCTGCACGGTGTGGCCTGCGGTCCTCGCAATTCATCCTGAAACAGGTCTGCTATTTCGTCTCTGCTGGTTTTGGCTGGCGCCACCCTGGGCGGGATCGCGTCGGGTTTCCGGGCAACCACCGCCGGATAGTCCCGGCTGTCCGAGGCAAGAAATCTCTTAATTACGGTTCTCATTGTCATAGCGGGCATCCAGATATGATCAACCTGATCGCTGCGGGCCGGTCGCACGCGTGTAGAACGGCTACAAGCAACGGACCGTGAGTGGGTGTGAGTGGCGGCCCGCAGCGGCAGGGGTCGGCTAAATCGTTTTTGCGTGTGAAAGACGGGGAAAACGCTGCCCGTTTCGTCAGAATTGACCATAAGGTCAATTGTTCCCGGCATATCGCCGTGATTCCGTTACGTCACTTGGGTGGCACGCAACGGCCGACCAAGGCGGCTCGGGCGTTGATCATCCTGTCCGGACATCCGCAGATCGCGATCCGCGCTTTTCAGGCGGGGATTCGCAACGTCTGCGGGGGGCGAACGCCCGCAAATCAGGTCGTTGGCAATCAGAAACTGATCGGCCAATTCATCCTGCGGCCAGCCATGATTTCGCGTTCTCGATTTCATCGGGCGGAAAATACTCGGTCCGTGTCCCAAGAATGTGCCCCGCGACCCGTTGCGCAACATGCTGCCATGCCTTGTCGCCCACGATGGCTGCGCGATCCAGCGCCCCGACATGTCGGCTGGCCAGACGGAAATGGGCGGCCAGTGCGGACAAACCGTGCCAACCGTCGAACTCTCGCAAGTCAATCAGCAGGCGGAACCCCTGTCGGTCCTGCAACAGAGCATCCAGATCGCGTTCGGCCTGCCGATATTCGTCAGGGTCCAGTTTGCCCAGCAGGCTGATCTGAACGCAGGGTCCGCCAAGATCAATGACATGTATCGACCCCAGTGACTGACGTATCCAGCGCCGTGCCGCCTCAAGCTCTGCCAGATCAAACACCTGAACTGGACAAGGCAGGATCGGCGCCGCCAGACGTACACTGGTCTGTACCCAGCCCTGGTCTGCGACAACGGCGATCCGATCGAACCCGCGCCAATGGCTCAGACCCAACTTGGTGTCGGACCACGCGGCGCCCAGATCGTACCCTTTGAATTCCGGTTGTACGATTGCCAGCAAACGCACGGAATCGTGCTTGTTAAGAGCTGTCTCGATAGCGGGCACCAGAACAGTCGCGTAGTCTGCGGCGGTGACCTGGCCTGACAATTCGACCTCGATCAGCGCTCCATCGGAATTCGCCTGAACCGTAATCATTGCTGAAACCCTCCAAAATTCAGAAATGACAGGAGGTTACGGGGATTCGATCCATGCGGCCACTCCCCCCGCGTATTCCGGGCGGAAATAGGCGATCATCCGTCCGTCAGGCCCGGCAGTTGCCCCGGTCTGCCAGGGTGCAACACCATGCAGGCAGTGACGGTGCAGCAAATAGGCTTCGCCCGGTCTGGCGGACAGCGGGACGCGGCGGCAGGTCGCAAACACCTCGCGGCGCGCGGACTGGTAGATGTCGGTCACGTCGACCTCGTGCAGGCGCGCCGGCGCATGTCCGGACAGCGCATGTCGAAACGCCTGACCCAGCAGGATATGGCTGCCTTCCCACAGCACCATAGGCGCCGCATCCGGGCTGGCCTCGGTCAACGGGATACCAAGAACCCAGGCATGCGGTTCATCAACGCGCCGGCGTCGTTCCGGACCTGTCGGGCGCAGACCATCCATATGCGCGGCGTCGCGGTTGCGCCGATAGCGTGCGGCGGCCTCGCTTTCACCGCGACGCGGGCGGGGGTATCCCGGATACACCACCGACACCTGAGCCTGATGCAGCGGCAGGTCGTCAAACTGACTGCGGATGAAATCCATCGCTGCCCCAGCCAGCGGTGACGACCGCCCGACCCGTCCTTGAGCATCGTTGGGCAAGGCATCCACACCGACAAACCACGTCCCCTCGCAATCCAGCCAATGCGCAAAAGCAGGATCCGCCACCGCGCGTCGGGCTGCAGGCAACGCATGGGCCACCCAGGCTGCCAGCTGTGGGTCATACGGAAATTTCACCCACCCTTTGGCGTAGAAATCCTCTACCACCCGATGGCCTTGCGCAGCATGTTCAGCGCCACCAGTGTCAGGAACACTGCGAACACCCGTTTCAACGGCTTTGGATCCATCGCGTGCGCCAGTTTCACACCCCATGGCGCTGTGGTCAGGGTCATGGCGACAACGATGCCGAAAGCAATCAGGTTGACCGCACCAATTGTCAGAGGCGGGCGATGTTCCGGCGCAATGTTCAGAAACAGGAAACCCAGAACCGACGGCACGGCAATGATAACACCAAAACCCGCCGCGGTTGCGACCGCCCGGTGAATCGGCGTGTTATAAAGGCTCATCAGCGGCACACCAAAGCTGCCGCCGCCGATCCCCATCAGAACGGACAGAAATCCGACGGACGGTGACAGCAACGCGCGCCTGACCCCTTTGGGCATAGCGTCCCCAAGACGCCATTCAGAACGGCCGAATCCAAGATAAGCGCCAATCACAATACCCAGTATGCCGAACAGGGCCTGCAAGGCTTCGGTGCGCAGGGCCGATGCAACAAATACACCCACAATCGCCCCAATCACGATACCCGGGCCCCAGCCGCGCAAAATATCCCAATCCACAGCGCCTTTTTTGTTATGCGCCAGAACGGACCGGACGGATGTTACGATAATTGTTGCCAGCGACGTGGCCAGGCACAGCTGCATCAGTTGCGCCCCACCATATCCCAGGGTCTGGAATGCATAGAAGAACGCAGGCACCAGCACGATGCCGCCACCTACCCCCAGCAATCCGGCCAGCACGCCCGCCAGCGCCCCGATTACAAGCAAAAGGCCCAGCATTTGGGCCAGCAACATCGTCTCGGGCATGTTTCCCCCATTGCGGCCAACGGGCCGTCGTCTTAGTCAGACCTGTTCCACCGGCGCCACGTGCTCCAGCGCGCGCAGCATAACCTCGGGACCGGCCCCTTTGTGCACCGCACCTTCGGACAAGGCCCGCCTCCAGGCGCGCGCGCCGGGGCGCCCTGCAAACAGGCCCAGCATATGTCGGGTGATTTGGTGCAAGCGACCACCGCTGGCAAGGTGCCGGTCGATATAAGGCACCATTTGTTCAACCACAGCAACCGGATCGCGTGCGGCTCCGGTTCCGAAAATCTCGACATCCGCAGCCGCCAGAATATCGGCAGGCTGATGATAGGCTGCCCGCCCGATCATCACGCCGTCCAACCCCGCATCCAGATGTGCGCGTGCCTGGGACAATGACGCGACGCCTCCGTTGATCGAAATATGCATGTCCGGAAACTCTGCTTTCATATGATGGACAAGATCGTAATCCAGCGGTGGAATATCCCTGTTTTCCTTGGGACTCAAACCCTGCAACCACGCCTTGCGTGCATGGATCGTAACGCGTTGGCAACCCGCGTCACGAATGCGGTTCAGGAAAGTGGGCAGCACGATGTGCGGGTCCTGTTCATCTACGCCAATACGGCATTTCACGGTAACGTCCACCGTCACGGCCCGGGACATTGCCGCCACGCAATCTGCAACACGCGCCGGGTCTTTCATCAGAATGGCCCCAAACGTACCGGACTGAACCCGGTCCGACGGGCAACCGCAATTCAGGTTGATCTCATTATATCCGGCATCCGCACCCAGCCGCGCAGCCTGCGCCAGTTCGCTTGGATCGGACCCGCCCAATTGCAGCGCGACCGGATGTTCCTGAGGGTTGTGGTCCAACAAATGCAGCGCCCCGCCCCGAACCAACGCCGGAGCGGTCACCATCTCGGTATACAGCAACGCCCGCGCGCTGAGCAGCCGATGCAGATACCGGCAATGACGGTCCGTCCAGTCCATCATCGGCGCTACGCTCAAAGTTGCGCTTTGCTTGACTTTTTGCTGCGTGTTGTCGTGCACGTGGGTCATCCTCGGTTGCTGAGGACGGGCGTCTAGCACACTCCATCAGGCAAAATAAGTCGAATTCGACATTTCTGTCAGCGCAGAGATGGTCTTACAGCAGAATAAAATAAAACGTTGGGACCCGTCGTTGTCAGGTGCAAATGAAATTTGATCAAATTTCGTGACAACAGTCAAACGCTGGATTACACCTCAGATAACCCAAACGATGGAGACGGCGATGGACCTCAGCTCTGTGCATGGCTTTCGTGTGGCCGCCTGCGATCTGAACGGGCAGCTTCGGGGGAAACGTGTGCCCGTGTCATACGCGGAAAAGCTGAATGAGGGCGTCGTGCGTATGCCATTTTCGGCGCAGAATGTTGATCTGTGGGGGGCGGATATCCAGGACAGCCCGCTGGTGTTCGAGTCCGGTGATGCGGACGGGGTTTTGTTGCCGACCGGGCGCGGCCCCGTTCCGATGCCCTGGCTGGACACCGAGACAGCGTTGGTGCCGATGTGTCTGTACACCGATCAGGGTACACCCTATCCGGGCGACCCCCGGCACGCGCTGTCCGCCGTGTTGCAACGCTATGCGGATCGCGGGTGGTCCGTCATTGCCGCAACCGAGCTGGAATTCACACTGATTGACGCGACCGGAGAACAACCGCAGCCGCCGGTCAATCCGATCACAGGACGACGTCTGACAAACGAGGCGATCCTGTCCGTAGCTCAGATTGATGCATTCGACGCATTTTTCACTGCGCTGTATGACAGTTGCGACGCGATGGGTATCCCAGCGCAAACTGCAATTTCTGAAAGCGGAGTGGGTCAGTTCGAGGTCAATCTCAACCATCAGGACGCCCTGCGATGTGCCGATGACACGTGGCTTTTCAAGGTGTTGACACGCGGTCTTGCCCGCAAGCACGGGTTTTCGGCCACGTTCATGGCCAAGCCTTACGCCCAGGATTCAGGCAATGGTCTGCACTTGCATTTTTCGGTCGTGGATCAAGGCGGGCGCAATGTCTTTGACGATGGCGGCCCAACTGGCACAGGTTTGCTGCACGCCGCCGTTGCAGGCTGTCTTGCGGCCATGCCCGGCAGCACCCTGATTTTTGCACCGCAAGGGAATTCCTATACCCGTCTGGTACCCGGCGCCCACGCACCAACAGGGGCCTGTTGGGCTTACGAAAACCGCACGGCCGCCCTGCGCATTCCCGGAGGGTCACCGGCCGCGCGGCGGATCGAACACCGTGTCGCCGGCGGAGAT
Source organism: Pseudomonadota bacterium (assembly GCA_039028255.1). GTDB lineage: Bacteria > Pseudomonadota > Alphaproteobacteria > Rhodobacterales > Rhodobacteraceae > Ruegeria. Next base: position 17,697 of record JBCCIK010000031.1, read on the forward strand.
ATCAATCCGTTTCTGATGTTGGCTGCTGTTCTGGGTGCCGCGTTGGTGGGGATCGAAGACGACATGCAGCCGCCGGCTCCGATCGCAGGAAACGCATACCAGATCGATGGCCTGCCCCGGTTGGCGTCAGATTGGGCGGCTGCGGTCGACATCTTTGAAACTGACCCGATGGTTGCGCGCATCTTTCCCGCCGATCTGATCAGCAACATGGCGTTGACCAAACGGCAGGAAATAGCTCGCTTTGCCAGCCTGCCAGCCGATCAGCACTGGCTGAGTTATCTTGAAGCGGTCTGACCCCTCTTGCCCGGTCAATAAGACTCGGTTAGGCTTAATTTGATCAAATTTGGTGCTCTATGAAAATCGGTATCCTTCAAACCGGACATACCCCGGATGTGCTGACAGACCAGTTCGGGGACTACGACTCTCTTTTTCCAGCGCTATTGAACGGTTACGGGTTTGACTTTGTCACCTATGCCGTGGTCGACGGGGACTTTCCTGACGGAGGCGATGACGCAGATGGATGGTTGATCACGGGTTCGCGCCACGGTGCCTATGACAACCTGCCGTGGATTGCCCCACTGGAGGACTTGATCCGCGACATTCATGCCAAGGGCAAACCCCTGATCGGGGTGTGTTTCGGTCATCAGATCATTGCGCAGGCCCTGGGGGGCAAAGTCGAGAAGTTTTCCGGTGGCTGGGCCATCGGGCGGACCCAATATGACTATGGCGGACATAAGCTGTGGCTGAATGCCTGGCATCAGGATCAGGTTACGGAATTGCCCGAGGCTGCCAGCGTTATGGGACAAAACGAGTTCTGCCGGAACGCGATGCTGAGCTATGGCGATACCATCTGGACCATTCAGGCGCATCCCGAGTTTTCCAATGCGTTCATATCCGGCCTGATGCACACCCGCGGCAAGGGGATTGTGCCCGATCAGTTGATGCAGGACGCGATAGACAGACAGAACGCACCGGATGACAACGCCCATGTTGCAAAGCTGATGGCGGATTTTTTCAAGAAAGAGAGGTCGTGATGGCCGATTGGACCGATAATCTGCCGCCAGCGGCCCGTACCTATATTGACGGTCACAGGCTGGATGAGGTCGAGTGCATAATCTCGGACCTGCCGGGAATTGCGCGGGGCAAAGCGGTTCCTGCGTCCAAGTTTGCGCGCCAATCTTTCTTTCATCTGCCCGACAGCATCTTTTACCAGACGATTACCGGCGGGTGGGGCGAAGCTGCGGGTGAGGACGGGTTCATCGAGCGGGACATGATCCTGAAACCCGACTTTTCAACCGCGTCGGCCGCGCCCTGGACCGGCGACTGGACCTTGCAGGTGATCCATGATGCCTATGATCGCGACGGCGTGCCAATCCCATACAGTCCGCGCAACGTTCTGAAACGTGTTTTGCAACTGTACCATGACAAAGGCTGGAAGCCGGTTGTCGCACCAGAGATGGAGTTCTTTCTGGTTGCGCGCAACATCGACCCTGCCCACACGATCAAACCGATGATGGGCCGCTCCGGCCGACCAGCAGCGGCGCGCCAAGCGTATTCGATGACGGCCGTGGACGAGTTCGGACCGGTGATCGATGACATTTATGATTTCGCCGAACATCAGGGATTTGAAATTGACGGTATCACGCAGGAAGGCGGGGCCGGTCAGCTTGAGATCAACCTGCGACATGGCGATCCGGTCAAACTGGCCGATGAGGTTTTCTATTTCAAACGCCTAATCCGCGAGGCGGCCCTGCGCCATGACTGTTTTGCCACGTTCATGGCCAAACCGATCGAGGACGAGCCTGGCTCGGCCATGCATATCCATCACTCGATCATCGATATGGAAACCGGCCAGAACCTTTTTTCCGGGCCGCAAGGGGGCGAAACAGACGCGTTCTACAACTTTATCGCGGGTCTTCAGATGCACCTGCCCGCCGGTCTTGCGGTTATGGCGCCCTATGTGAATTCATATCGTCGCTATGTCAAAGATCACGCGGCCCCGATCAATCTGGAATGGGCCCGTGACAATCGCACCACAGGCATCCGTGTTCCGCTGTCGGGACCCGAGGCGCGCCGGGTCGAAAACCGCATCGCCGGGATGGATTGCAATCCGTATCTGGGCATCGCCTTGTCGCTGGCCTGCGGCTATCTGGGCCTGACACAGCAGGATCGACCCCGGCGTCAGTTTCACGGCGACGCCTACGAGGGTGAAGGCGATATCCCACAGGTCATGGGCAACGCGCTGGACCTGTTCGACGAGGCAACCGCCCTGCACGACGTTCTGGGCGCCGAATTCGCGCGGGTTTACGGTATCGTCAAGCGGGCCGAGTACGAAGAGTTCCTGCAAGTGATTTCGCCCTGGGAACGTGAGCATCTGCTGCTGAACGTTTAGGCGAGCCGAAGAGCGCTGGATTTCCGTATTTGGAACGAGAAGAAGATGAACTTGCTGTATTCCAACGATCGCAAGGCCGAGTATCCCGCAAGCTGGTATGCAGCCACCGCGCGTCCCGGGGCGCGTTTTGCAACACTCGACGGTGCAACCCGCGCTGATGTCTGTATTGTTGGCGGCGGTTACACGGGGCTGTCAGCGGCACTGCATCTGGCAGAGGCCGGGATGGATGTGGTGCTGCTGGAGGCGCACCGTGTGGGGTTTGGTGCGTCAGGTCGTAACGGCGGACAACTGGGCAGTGCCCAGCGCATGGATCAGGAGGATCTTGAGCAGCTGGTCGGCATGGACGATGCGGCCAAACTGTGGGAATTGGCCGAAGACGCAAAGGATCTGGTGAAAACCCTGATCTCGAAGCATCGGATCGCCTGCGATTTGAAACCCGGAATCGCAGCGCTTGGGCTGTCGGTATCGGAACAGAAAGAATTGCATGCGCATGCGGCTCATTTGTCGGACCGCTACGGCTATGACCAGATCGAAGTGCTTGACCAAGCCGGAGGGCATGCGCTCTGCCCCTCGCCCGCGTACAAAGGCGGCTATCTGGACATGGGCGCGGCGCATTTGCATCCGTTGAACTATGTGCTGGGTCTGGCAAAGGCAGCGGCGGGCGCCGGTGCGCGCATTTACGAAGCGACCGAAGTTCTGAGTATTGAAGCGGGCGCGCCAACAACTCTTCGTACCGAACGAGGCCATGTGACGGCCGATCATGTGATACTGGCGTGCAACGGGTATCTGGGTGATTTGAACCGTCAGGTTGCCGCGCGCGTTATGCCAATCAATAACTTCATCGCGGCGACCGAACCGTTAGGTGCCGGGGCCGCACAAGTGCTGACACGCGACGTTGCCGTGGCCGACACCAAATTTGTGGTCAATTACTTTCGCCTCAGTGCGGACGGACGCCTGTTGTTCGGCGGTGGGGAAAGCTACGGGTACAGATTTCCGGCGGATATCGCGGCGAAGGTCCGCAAACCGATGACCCAGATTTTCCCGCATCTACGAGACGTAAAGATCGATTTCGCCTGGGGCGGTACGTTGGCGATCACAATGCGGCGTATGCCGTATCTGACCCGGCTGGCGCCGAATATCCTGTCTGCATCCGGTTATTCTGGTCACGGCGTTGGCACAGCCACCCATGCCGGCCAATTGATGGCGCTGGCCATTCAAGGGCAGGTTGACGGCTTTGACACCATGTCGCGTGTGCCTGCGATCCCGTTTCCCGGCGGATCCGCCCTGCGCAGCCCGCTTTTGGTGCTGGCGATGACGTGGTTTTCCCTGCGCGACCGGCTGGGTATCTGACACTGCCCTTCAGCGGTGTGTGGTGAAATTTCGCCGACGCGGCGAAAGAGGTCTTGGCATTGGTCCCGCTTTTACTTTAAATAAACAAAAGTTAGAATTCGGGAAAACCAAATATGACGCTGCCACCCAACGTCCATGACGCCGAACCCATCCCCGCCGCTGCCCGAGATGCCATCGACGCCCTGATGCGTTCTGGCGATCTGTTCCGGTACACCGCGCCACAGGACGCACCTGTCGCGTTGCTGGAAGCGGAATTCGCCCAGCTTCTGGGAAGCAAATATGCGCTGGCCGTGTCGTCGTGTTCAGCCGCGCTGTTCCTGTCGCTCAGGGCGCTGGATTTGCCGCGGGACGCGCGCGTTCTGATCCCGGGCTTTACCTTTGCTGCCGTTCCGTCCTCGGTGATCCATGCCGACTGCATTCCGGTTCTGTGTGAAGTCGGCGACAATTATCGCATCGATATCGCCGATTTTGCGGCAAAATTGCCTGATGTTCAGGCGGTGATCATCAGCCATATGCGGGGGCATACCTCGGACATGGATGCCATCATGGATCTGTGCGACAGGCACGGGGTTCCGGTGATCGAGGACGCCGCTCATTCGCTGGGGACCACCTGGCACGGGCGCAACATTGGAACGATCGGCAAAGTAGGATGTTTTTCGTTTCAATCCTACAAGATGATCAATGCCGGAGAAGGTGGCATCCTGATCACAAACGATGCTGATCTTGTGGCCCGCGCCGTGATCATGTCCGGCGCTTATGAGCACAACTGGAAAAAGCACACTGAGTCCGGCAGCGATATCCCATCCGAGCGAAAGCGGGCCTTTGCGCGCTGGCAGAACAAATTGCCACTGTATAATCTGCGGATGAGCAATCTCAGCGCTGCGGTGATCCGCCCGCAATTACCCGAACTGGCACGTCGAGTTCGCGATGGCCTGACAAATCATGACTACGTGGCCGAACGGTTGAACCGCTCGCCGTGCATAAATGTACCCGCCGCCCTGACCCCAGAGCGTCGCGCGCCCGATTCCATTCAGTTCAATCTGGTTGACCTAAGCGAATCTGACACCCGCGCATTTGCCGCCGCCGCCGAAGCACGCGGCGTCAAGGTTCAGGTTTTTGGATTAAGCGAAGACAATGCCCGCGCGTTCTGGAACTGGGAGTTTTTGCCGGAGCACTGCGATCTGCCGCAAACCCGATCCATGCTGATGAAAGCCTGTGATGTACGCCTGCCGGTGCGCCTGACGCGCGAAGAACTGGACGTGATCGCCGACATTCTGCTGGCTTCGATTGGTGAGATCATCGCCCCTGCGCCGGCCTACGGAACCTGATTGTCCAGGGCCTTTTGAAACGCCGTCACCGACAGGAACAACGCATCGATGCCTTCGGGCGTGGCAGCGATGCGGGACAGAATACCAGCCACCCGCAACCCATCGTCTGTGTTCACCAGCAAAGGTGCGCCGGAATCGCCCATCATGACCGGGCAGATCGCACCAAAAAGATGGTCGGTATATCGGCGTGCCTGACATAAGGGGGTCCCGCTTAGAACATGGGGGCGCAGGCCCGGATAGCCGACAACAAATCCGCTGGTCACCTCCGTTTTCGCCAAAGGCAGAAACCCGGTTTTCTGTCCAATGGGGTCGGCCAGCTCTAACACAGCCCAGTCCAGAGCGGCCCGGTTGTCGAACCGGCCGGACACGTTTTGTTCGGCATGCAAGTGATAGGTCTGAACTTGTGAAACGGCGACCTTTTCGCCCCGTTGATAGCCAGCAACGAACCGAATGCCAGACGGGTCGATCCAGCGCTTTCGCGCCGCATTATAGAGGCAATGCGCCGCCGTCAGCACATGGTTTTGGGACACAAGAACACCGGTGCAATGCGAGCGCTGATCCCGATTTGCGAAATTGACCCGCCCCACGGCTTGCCACGGCGGGCTGGATGCATCCAGAATATCGCGCGCGCGAATGTCGTCGCAGCCCTGCGCCGCCTCTGAACCAAGGGTGCATACCGGCGCCCAGGCCTGCGAAAAACGCCCTTGCGCCAGACCGGTCTGCCCGCAAAGCACCGCAGCGGCCAGGATCAGCCAACGCATTTTCGCGCGCTCAGTTCAGTTTGGACAGTTTCTGCTGTAATTCAGCCAGTTGTTTCTTGATATCGTCCAGATCTTCTTTCGGCTCTGATTTGTCTTCTTCCGTGTCGGGGCTGGACCACCCACCCGCCAGACCGCCGGTCATGGCCTTCAGAAACGCCTGTTGCTGCGCTTTCATCGCCTCGAACCCCGGCATCTGGGACATCGGGTTCATGGCGCTCATGTTCTCCATCATCTTGCTTTGACTTTCGCGCAGCATTTCGAACGAGCTTTGCAGGAACTGCGGCATCAATCCGCCGCCCGGCACCATGTAGCTGCGCACCAGATCGTTCAGCACATTGACCGGCAACACGTTTTCACCGCGGCTTTCATGTTCGGCAATGATTTGCAGCAAATACTGGCGCGTCAGGTCGTCACCGGTTTTCAGATCGATGATCTGCACCTCACGACCATCGCGGATAAATCCAGCAATGTCTTCAAGTGTGACGTAATCGCTGGTTTCCGTGTTATACAGCCGACGGCTGGCATAGCGCTTTATCAACAGCGGTTTATCTTGGTCCGTCACCGGGTACCCTCCCCAAGGATGATGCATTGCAGCGCAGGTTATGCGAGTGCAGCACAAAAAGAAAGGGCAGGTCAAAAGACCTGCCCGGCGCGGGTGCTTCGTTTGGGAGGATAAGGAACACCCCGCGTCAGTAGTCTTACTTGGCGGTTGCAGCTTTCTTGGCAGCAGCAGTCACTTCGTTTGTGGCTTTTTTGACAGCGGCAGTTGCGTCTTCTGCAGCTTCTTTGCCAGCGGCCATCAGCAGTTCGACAGTTTCGGTCTGAACTTTTTTCGCGATTTCAGCGAAGGCAGCCATGTTTTCAGCAGCAACTTCTGCCGACGCGCTGGCGAAATCTGTGGCGGCTTTTGCGTAGTCAGCAGGCTCGGCCTTTGCTTTCGACATCTCGGTCAGTTTGGCCAGAGTTTCCTTGGTCCATTTGTTCGAGATTTCTGCCGATTTCTCAGCAGCGTCCAGAGCAACGCCGGACAGTTTTTCATTCAGCGAAGCAGTCGACTTGAACGCGCCTTCAAAAGCGGCGGTGTCAACGGGGAACGCGCCCATCATGTCTTTCATGATCGCGGTAAAGTCTTGAGTCTTTGCCATTGTCCTAATCCTTTGTGCCGAACCGGGCCCACCCCGGTTTTCATCAGCTTGACGATAATATGATTGCTGCATTGCAGCATTGCAAGTTTTTTCTTGCTGCAATGCAGAATAATTTAGTTTCAAAATGAAATCAGCCGTTTGGATTGGCCACGACATATGTGCCCGGCGCAGATGCAAGTGGCGGGTGATCCGAATCGCCTGTCTCCCGGGCTTGAATCTTCTTGCCCGATTTCTTGCGCAACCAGGTTTCCCACATCGGCCACCATGAACCCTGATTAAAGTCGGCCTGTTTCAACCACGTGTCCGCATCACTTTTCATGTCGGGGTTGGTATAATGACCGTATTTCTTTTTGCTGGGCGGATTTACAATGCCGGCGATATGGCCGGATTCGGACACCACAAAAGTCTTGGATCGCGACCCCATCTTCTGGACGCCTCTGTAACAGTCTTTCCATGCGGCGATGTGGTCCGTTTCGCATGTGATCGCCATAAGTGGGACGTCCACATCGCTGACACTCAGCTTATGTCCCAGCAATTCGAAGCCGTCGCTGACAAATTCGTTGCGCTGACACAAGCCGCGCAGATACTGCACGGCCATTTTGGCCGGCAGGTTGGCGCCGTCGCCGTTCCAGTACAAAAGATCAAAGGCCGGTGGCATTTCGCCCATCATGTAGCTGCGAATGGCCGGGCCATAGACCAGATCACGCGATCGCAGAAACGACATCGTGCGCGCCATGATCCAGGACCGCAGAACACCCTCTTTTGTCACCTCTTCCTCGATCCCGTCGATGAAATCATCCTGAAGGAAGGGCGTGAATTCGCCTTGTTCGGAAAAATCCGTCAACGCTGTGAACAGGGTCGCGGATTTGACCGATTTGTCGCCGCGTTGTTTCAGTAATGACAGGGTCAGGCTAAGCGTCGTGCCCGCGATGCAGTAGCCAACTGCATTGACCTGCTTGACCTTGCAAATCTTCTTGGCCTCTTCGATCGCCGTCAGGAAACCATCCTGAATGTAATCCTCCATCCCGGTGTCGGCATAGCTTTCGTCCGGATTGACCCAGCTGGCCACAAACAGGGTATAGCCTTGTTCGGTGATCCACTTGATCAGGCTGTTCTGCGCCTTGAGGTCGAGGATGTAGAATTTGTTGATCCACGGCGGGAACAGAACGATGGGCGTTTCGAACACTGTTTCGGTGCTGGCTTTGTACTGGATCAGTTCCATCATCCGGTTGCGGTAAACAACATCGCCGGGCGTAGTTGCCAGATTGCCGCCAACCTTGAACGCGTGTTCATCCGCCAGCTTGACCACAAGATCGCCGTCGTTGGCCTCGAGGTCTGAAACCAGGTTTTCGAGACCCTGTATCAAGGACTGCCCTTCTGTCTCGACAGCCTTTTGCAGCGCGTCCGGGTTTGTTGCCAGAAAATTGGTAGGGGCCATCATGTCGATGATCTGCTGTGAAAAGTAGCGCAGCCGCCGTTGTTCGACGGCATCCAGATCCTCGACAGATGCAACGGCCTGCGCGATGGCCTGCGCATTGGTCTGGTACTGCTGGCGGATCAGGCGGAAATACGGGTGCGTGTCCCACATGGGGTTGGCAAAACGCTTGTCCTTGGGGCGCGTTTGTTCATCTTCGACCTCGCCCAGCGCCAGCGCCTGCTGCGCTTCGGCAAAGTTCAGAACGGACTTGCCCCAGAATTCTATCTGCTGTTCCAGCAGCTTGGCTGGGTTGTGCCATGCCTCGGACCAATAGGCTGTTGCTGCTCGTGCGAAAAGCTGTTGATTCGGACCGTCAAGCGCCGGGGTGTGCGACTTTTTCATCGACATCACGTCGATCAGACGCTTGGAAAGCTGTTCGACCTTTTCCATATTTTCTTTAAGTCGTTCAATGTGTTCGTCCGAGAGTTCGGTCATTTGGTCTTCGCTTGTTGTCATTTTAACATTTCCCCCCTAACCTCGCTGCTATGCAGAATAACGTCGTGGGTGTCGGGGGGCAAAGCGACGAAAGGTCCGAAATATCAGGATGATACCCGGGGGTGCCCTTCGATGCGCTATATGATGACCTACGACTTGATGGAAACCATGCGCAATACGAACCAATGGCTTGGTTCGACCGCCAGCGCGATGGCCTCCTACCCACTTTTTTCCATGGTTCCAAACCCGGCGTTTAGTTGGATGGCCGCATGGGGTGAAGTCACCGAACGCACCTTTCAGCGCATGGTTATCAAACCTGACTGGGGTATCCGGACTTACACTTGTGAGGACGGCAAAGATCATCTTGTCGAAGTAACCACGGTTCTGGAACGACCCTTTGGGGATCTCATCCATTTCAAGGTAAACGGGCGCGAAACGCAACCACGCAAAGTTTTGCTGGTTGCACCAATGTCCGGCCACTATGCCACTTTGCTGCGATCCACGGTCAAAAGTCTGCTGGTCAATTGTGAGGTTTATATCACCGATTGGCATAATGCGCGCGATATTCCCGTGTCCGCCGGCAAGTTCGATGTCGAGGATTATACCCTTTATCTTGTCGATTTCATGAAAGAGCTTGGCCCGGATACTCATGTTGTCGCTGTGTGCCAGCCTGCGCCCCTGACGCTGGCCGCCACCGCATATCTGGCCGAGCTTGAGCCCAAGGCCCAGCCCTCGACGCTGACACTCATCGGCGGTCCGGTCGATCCGGATGCCACGCCCACCGATGTGACCGACTTTGGCCGCCGCGTGACCATGGGCCAGCTGGAAGAAACCATGATCCAGCGCGTCGGCTTTAAATACAAGGGTGTTGGGCGCATGGTGTATCCGGGCTTGCTTCAGCTTGCCTCGTTCATGTCGATGAATATGGAGCGTCACTCCAAGGCGTTCTCGGAACAGATACAACGCGTGATCCGGGATGAAGCCTCTGATCACGATGCGCATAACCGTTTCTACGATGAATATCTCGCAGTCATGGACATGACCGCCGAATTCTACCTGTCGACGGTTGAGCGGATCTTCAAAAACCGCGAAATCGCGCGCAACGAGTTTGTGGTGGCCGGGCACAAAGTGGACATGAGCAAGATCACCGATGTTGCCGTCAAAACGGTCGAAGGCGCAAACGATGATATATCGGCGCCCGGGCAATGCATCGCGGCGCTGGAACTGTGCACCGGATTGCCGGACAGCAAAAAAGCCAGCCATGTCGAGCAGGGCGCGGGCCATTATGGCATTTTCGCGGGCCGTAGCTGGCGCGACAATATCCGCCCGCTTGTGATCGATTTCATGAATCAGAACAGCCGGAAGCAGCGACGCCGCGCCGCAAACAGCAACAAGGTTGCCTGACGCTCATGGGTGGTCACGACCACCGCGATCTGACCTTTTCGTGTACTTGCGGCCGGATGCAGGGGCGCATCTTATCCCGGGACGTACAGCTTGGCACACATGCCGTCTGTTTTTGCCATGATTGCCGCGCCGCGCAATTGTACTTCGGACAGCCGGATCCGGCCCCCGGCCCCGTGGAAGTTTTGCAAATCACCCCGGATGCGATCAAACTGGACAGCGGCCAGGCGCATTTGGCGGTCATGCAACTCAGCCCCAAGGGAATGCTGCGTTGGTATGCAGATTGCTGCAATGCTCCGCTGGCAACCTCTGCCCGGACACCAAAGTTCCCGTTTGCCGGGTTTATCGTCAATCGAATTGCCGACACATCGACGCTGGGGCCTGTAACGACGCGCGGGTTTGTCACGCAGCCGGACGGACGGCAAAAACACGAAAACCTGAGATTTGCGGTCTTTGGACTGCTGCGCCGTGTCATCAGATCCCGCGTGACGGGCCGATGGAAGACCACACCTTTTTTCGATCACGCCTCAGGCGCGCCGGTGTCGAAACCGATTGTGCTGACCAAAGACCAGCGCGCGGCGCTTTATCCGTAATCCGGCTTTGGGACGACGCCAAGCCACTTGCGCAGGGCCATGGTGACCGTGTCGGGTGTTTCCAACGTCGGAACATGCCCCGCAGTATCGATTGCTTGCAGTTCACAGCCGGGAATAAGATCGGCCATGAACCCGTGCTTGCGTGCCGGAACAAGGGTGTCATGCGCACCGCAAAGTACCGCACAGGGTACTTTGATCCGACACAGGGTGGCTTGTTGATCCGGGCGTCTTTGCAA
>JBCCIK010000032.1:0-27875 GCA_039028255.1 Pseudomonadota bacterium
GCCGCTTCGACATAAACGCGGTAGATGCCCTTGCCTTCCGGTCCGGTCTGATGAGTCACCAGCTTGTGACCGAACAGGTGATCGCACGCGTCGTGGATTTCACTGTCGGATGTACATAGCTTGACGCCACCGGCCTTACCTCGCCCACCTGCATGGACCTGCGCTTTGACAATCCATTTGTCACCGCCAAGCTCTCGGGCTCTGTAAGCCGCCTGTTCGGGGCTGTAAGCCAAGGCGCCGGACGGGACATCAACCCCGAAATTCGACAGGATTTCCTTGGCCTGATACTCGTGGATATCCATCTGATCCGCTCCTGCTCAGGCCGCGATTGAGGTGCCGTAGCGGCTTTCCAGCACGCCCTCGACGGCATCCTGATCGACGGTTCCTCCCATTTCCCGGATCGCTTCGGCGAACAGGCGCACGATGCGGCTGACGGCATCCCGGTTCAGTTGGTTAAGAATGCCGATGCGCACCTGCACCGGCGCGCTGAGCGTGGGCCAGATGCCAAAGCCTCTGGCACGACAGTTCTGCACCAGCTCCATTTCCCGACCCGCCAGATCAGGCGGCAAGTTCAGCACAACAAGACTGGGCATGTCCGACGTCACTTCACATCCCATTGCGGTCACTGCGTCGCGCAGGACCCGTTCGTGAATTTGGTAGGAATTCGAACGCTTGGCCAAGCCGTCTTGCAACGTCAGTCGCAACGCTTCGTGGAAGGCTGCGACAGCATATCCCGAATGAGTCCGGTGGTAGGTGCCCTTTTCGACATCCTGCCCATCAACAATGCCCCAATGGCGGGCTTCGAAAATGGGGTTGTGCACATAGGTGTAGGCGCCGGACGTCATCAGCGTGTCGATGAAGGCATCCGTAAAGCTGACAGGCGCGTAGGTCAGCGGCAGACAGCACAGCCCTTTTTGCGGGCAAGAGGCCCAGCCAACGACCCCCGGGTAGTCATCTATCGAAAACGCACCCACACCCAGCGAGGAAACAGCATCGATCAGGCCCATTACGCCATGGCGTTCGCACGCGTCGGAGAACCCACGCAGGTCATTGACCCGCCCCGATCCGGTTTCCCAATGCGCCATAAAGGCCCATTTCGGCTGGTGCTCGCTCAGCGCCGCCTCGACCATATCACCTGTGACGGGCTGGCCATGCTGCACGTCGATGACTGTGACGCTTGCGGCCTGCGGATCAAGCGGGTTGGCCGCATGTTCGTCGGCGGTTGCCGCCTTGATGCGCAGCGTCAGCGCGTCAATGCCGGAAAACGTCCCGTTGACAAAGGCAACCACCTTGTCGCCGGGCATAACCGGCGCAAACATCGTGTCCAGTGCGCTCCAACCAGTGCCGGCCACGGCAAATGTATAGGCGTTTTCAGTACCCCAGATTTGCCGCAACATGTGCTTGCATTCGATCATGCCGCGCAGGACATCCGGTTGCATATGGTCCGCCACTCCGGCACCGTAAAACGCGCTTAGAACCCGCGCGTCGGTGTTACCCGGCCCGGGGCCGGCTGCAAGCGTTTCTGGGATCACAAGCTGGGGGAAAATCTGGAAAGTCATCTAATCTTATCCTCGGATGCAGACCACATGGGATGGTACGTTACGGTGAGCTGCACCCAGAAAACGTCCTATCGCGAGAAAGCGCAACGTAACTTACTACTGCTTTAGGATGTCTAAAAGTATGGGAAATTACCTACCCAAACTGGTAAAAATACCGTAGTATACTGAAATACCCCCTACCCGACCGGGTAGTAATTTGGAAATTTGGGCAAATTCACATGGTTGAGACCCCAACGAAGCCAATCGACATCATGCTGGCGGACAGCAATCCGCTGGTGTTGTCCGCGATGTCGGAAATCTTTGAACGCGATCCTCGATTCTCGCTGGTGGCGACCTCTGCCACTGCCGAGGGGTTTCTCGGGACTGTCATGCGAATTCCGGTTGATGTCGGGATCGTGGACTGGACCCTGCCGGTTCTGGGCGCTGCAAAGCTGATCGAAGTGCTGCGCGATCAGGATCACGCGCCCCGTTTTGTGATTTATGGCGAAGCAGGCGGCGACATTCCGCGACTTGCGATGCAGGCAGGCGCCGCCGGATTTGCCGCGCGATCTGGCGATGTTGAGGGCCTGCTGGAAACCTGTGCCGAAGTTGCTGCGGGGAAGATGGTGTTTCCGTTTATTGATGTTCGCAAAATGCAACAGGACCCGATTCAGACCCTGTCGCGCAAGGAACGCGCCATATTGGAAGCGCTGGCGCAAGGATTGTCCAATCGGGAACTTTCCAAAGAGCTTCAGATTTCGACCAATACGGTCAAATTCCACCTGTCGAACATTTATGACAAACTGGAAGTCAAAAACAGAACTCAGGCCATTGCACAGTATTACTCATCGCGCCTGAACCGAGATTAGATAAGAAATAGTCAGGGTCGTTAGCGATCAGTTTGCACGCAACACATCCTTGATGTGAACCACCCACAGGGCCAACGCATGCGTGTTGAGCCTAGCTGATCTGTGCAGCATGCCAGACGTTTTTGACGCTCATGTAATTTTCCAGCCCTTCCGTGCCGCCCTCGCGTCCGTAGCCGCTTGATTTCACGCCGCCAAACGGGGTTTCGGGCATTGACGCCTCCAACGTGTTGATCGACAGATTACCGACCTCGACCGCATCAATAAGCCGATCGATGTAATCCGCCCGGTTGGTAAAGGCATACCCGGCAAGCCCATACGGCACCGAGTTTGCCTGTGCGATGGCCTCATCCAGCGAACTGACCGGGTTGATCACCGCGACGGGACCAAATGGTTCCTCCTGCATTATTCTGGCGCTTTCAGGTACATTCAATAGAACGGTGGGCTGAAAGAAATAGCCTGTGTTGCCATGTCTTTGACCGCCGGTCGCCAAGGTTGCGCCTTGGGCCACGGCGTCCGTGACAAGGTCGGTCAACACAGGAACACGCCGGTTGTTAGCGGTTGGTCCCATCTCGACCCCATCGCGCATCCCGTCACCGACAATCGTTGCTTTGGCCCGTTCCACAAACCGGGCCGCATAGCGCTCAAAAACGCTGTCATGCACAAAGAACCTTGTGGGCGACGTGCAGACCTGGCCTGCGTTTCGCATTTTTCGCACAGCGCCGGATACGGCCGATGCTTGAATATTGGTGTCTTCGCACACGATGACCGGCGCGTGGCCACCCAGTTCCATCAGAACACGCGTATCGTGTTGCGCGGCCAGGGTTGTCAGATGCCGCCCGACACTGGTCGAACCAGTAAAAGCCACCAGCCGCACCGCTGTCTGCGGGATCAGATGCGCCGAAATCTCGGCCGGGTTCCCGAAAACAAGGTTCAAAACCCCCGCGGGCAACCCTGCATCTTGGAAGGCACGCGCAATATGTATGGCCCCTGCCGGCGTTTCCTCGGCCGCTTTCAGAACGATGGAACACCCGGACGCAAGCGCGCCGGCAATTTTCCGGGCCGGCTGGCTCATTGGGAAATTCCAGGGTGAAAAGGCCGCCACCACACCAACAGGCTGATGATGTACTGCAAATTTGTGACCTGGTGCTGCGGGGATAATCCGCCCATAGGTGCGCATGGCCTCACCCGCATCCCATTCAAAGAACTCGGCGCCCCGGATGACCTCAAGCCGAGCCTGGGCCAGCGGCTTTCCGTGTTCCAGAGTAATGGAATGTGCAATATCTTCCTGCCGATCACGCATCAGGGCCGCAGCCCGCAGTATTGTATCCGCCCGGGCCCGGGGCGATGTCCGGCTCCAGATTTCAAAACCTTTGACAGCGGCGCTCAGGGCGTCATCCAGATCACTGATTTCAGCGCGCGGCAGGCGGCCGATTTCTTGTTCGGTGGCAGGGTTCACAACTGCGATGGTGGATGCGGTTGTGCGCCACTGCCCCCCGATAAACAGTTTCAGCTCTGGATACATGGCATTAACGCCCCTAACTCACGTGCCGTTTCAGATCAGACAACAGGCGCCATCGCTTCAAGAGAATTGGGGTGATACTGATATCGGTTTGATGAATACCTGCCTTATTTTTCCCGCGCGGCCTGATGCAGCGCTGCCTTGAACGCACGACCGGCCGGTGAGAGATCATCATTGGCCCGCAGCGAAATGCCGATGGGGCCCTGGCCGAAAGGAACGGACCAGTCGAGCGGCGACAAATGTCCGTTTGCAATGTCATAGGCCACAACCGCCGCAGGCATAAGCCCGATCAGATTTCGCGACCGAAGCAAGGCCCGGTTCGCCAGGTAAGACACGCTTTCGATTGTCACTGGCGGAACATATTGCTGCTGGCCAACAAAGAAATGATCGGCCTGTCGGCGCAGCGTTGTTTCCAGCGGCGGCAGGATCCAGCCAAACGGTTTTGTCTGCGCAAAACCAATATCGGGTTTTCCCGCCAAAGGATGCCGGGTGCCGACAACCGCCAGAATGCGATCCTCCTGCAATTTCTCCTGTCTGATCTTGTCCCGGTGCCGATGCGACGGCAGACGACCAACAACCATGTCGATTTCGCCTGACAGCAGACCGGGCATCAGCACCTCATTTGTGCCTTCGCTGATCTTGACCGCCACATTGGGCCTGTCAGCCAGAAGGATCTCAATTGCCGCAGGCAACAGCCGGGTGGACGCAGCCAGAAGAGTTCCGACAACAACCCGACCTGCATTGCCTTCGCTCAGATCATCCAATTCCTGAGCGGCGTTGGAAACCTGAGTAAAGATCAGCTTTCCATGCCGGATCAATGTTTCGCCGAACACTGTGGGAACAACGCCGCGATTGGTGCGATTGAACAGTTTGACCTCGAAATCCAGCTCCAGATCCTGAATCATCTTGGTGGCCGCAGGTTGTGAAATGCCAAGCGTGCGGGCGGCGTTCTGAATGTTCCCGTGTTCGCCCACGGCAACCAGAAGACGCAGTTGGCGCAGTTTCAAACGGGTTAGCGCGCGATCGAGAATGCGGGAATGGCGGCCGATCACAGCGTAATCCGCCGCGCAATTTGATCCAGCTTGGCCAGAACGCTCATCGCGGCCAAAGCAGACGAACGTGGATTGTCCGGCAGGGAATGACCGCTGATGTGAAAGCGGAATTCGCCGAAATCGCCTGTTGCGTGGACCTCATGTATATTCTGTTGAATGCCCGCATCCGCGATAAGCCTGACCTGCGTGTCATCGAACCCCAGACCGGCAAGCGCAACAGCTGCTGCCACGTTTGCATTTTTGGGATAAGACAGCGCTGCGGCGCGCGCAGTCCCTTCAAAGTGGGTTTTCGCGCCATCTGTCAGTGTATCAAGATCCAGTTTGTCCTCGGCTGGGGATCCCTTCCACCCCTGGGGCGGTTTGCGTCCAAGATAAATGACCGAGGTCAACCGACCCGCCCTGGCCGCCGACAAACAATCAAGCGCACCGATGGCGCCGCTGGCCAGATGCAGCTTTGATGCGCCCAGACGCGCAGCGTTTTCAAGGGCGGTGGCCACCTGCGCATCCGCCAAAGCACCCAGGGAAACCGTGATCATATCGGTCCCGCGCGCCAGAATATCGGGGCCAAACATCGCCAGCGCCTGATGTCCTGCACAGTCAATCACAAGATCAATATCGGTCGGCAAATCCTTGGGCGACCCGACCTCGATCGTCGCGTCAGGCGTGATCCGGTCCGGCCGCAGCAACAGCGCGCCAAGACTGTGTCCCCGCGCGTGCAGGCGGGATGAAACATACTGCGCGATGGCGCCATTTCCGATAAGACCGATCTTCATACCCGGACGCTAGTCCAGAAGCGCCAAAAACTGAATTGGAAAGCACTGGATATCTGTCTTTTTTATATCCAGTTACAGGCTTTCATCTTGGAAAGCCGGCGCGTCTGACGTTTTGCTGTGGTCAACACATGTGAAAGGCCCGCGCTATGAAATACGCAAAGCATGACGCCAAAGCTTATGCGCGCGAAAATATGACTGGCATCTGGGCGGCTGCATTGAATCCGTTCACCCACGACCTTGCGCTGGATGAGGCGGGGCTTCGGTCCAACATACGCCACTGGATCGACGACCTGGGCATTCAGGGTCTGTTCATCGCAGGAAAGCAGGGTGAATTCTGGTCCATGTCGCTGGATGAGCGCAAACGCAATATGACCATCGCGGTTGAGGAATGCGCAGGCAAGGCCGGCACCATCATGTCGATTTCCGATCAGAACATGGACACCGCACTTGCGCTGGGCCGGCACGCACAGAACTGCGGTGCGGACTACGTGGTGGTGCATGCGCCCATGCTAAGCTTTTGTCAGGACCGGGGCGAATTGCTGTACCGGTATTACAAGCGGTTTTGTGACGAACTGGATATTGGCATCGCGATGTGGAGCCATCCCGACAGCGGATATCTGATGCAACCCGAAGAATGCGCGCGCATCGCGGACCTGCCCAACATCGTTGCGATCAAGTACTCGGTCCCGCGTGAAATGTATGTCAGGCTGACGCACATGGTGGGGGACAAAATCCATGTTTCAACATCGGCCGAACACGAATGGCTGGACAATATTCTGGAACTGGGTTGGCGGCTGTACCTGTGCTCGTCACCGCCCTATCAGCTGCAGACTGCCAATGATCTGCGGATGAATGAATACACCAGGCTGGCCTTTGACGGCCACGCAGACGCAGCGCGGCGCGTATTCGACAGCCTGAACCCCGTGCGTGATGCGATGAAGCGTACAAAGCCGGCTGGCAAGCCGACCGCCTTTGGAAAATACTGGCAAGAACTGCTGGGCCAAACCGGAGGCCGGGTGCGCGCACCAATGCTGGAGCTGACCCAGTCGGAAAAGGACATCATTCGCAAGGGGTTTGACGAATGCGGGCTAAAGCTGTGATCATGGCGATATAAATTAATCAGATATCTACATGCAGAAAATTTCTTTGTCGTTATGAGGAATGTCGCCGAAGTTTTTGCCAGATGGGAGAAGACCATGTCAAAGCTAAGAGCGTTCAACTTCAAGGCCTGGATCGACGAACATCGTCATCTTCTAAAGCCTCCGGTCGGCAACAAGATGGTGTTCGAAGAGTCAGACATGATGGTCACAGTTGTCGGTGGTCCCAACAAACGAACCGATTATCACGACGATCCGGTCGAAGAGTTCTTTTACCAGATTGAAGGGGACATGCTGCTAAAGCTGTTTGACGGAAAAGAATTCTATGACGTGCCGATACGGGAAGGCGAGGTTTTTCTGCTTCCGGCCCATGTGCGCCATTCGCCCCAGCGACCGCAAGAAGGCTCGGTCGGTCTGGTGATCGAACCCAAGCGTCAGGACGGAGAGCTTGACGCAATCGAATGGTACTGTTTCGAATGTGGTACGCGGGTTTTTCGCGCCGAAATGCAGCTTAAGTCCATCGTTGACGACCTGCCACCGGTGTACGAGAAATTCTATGCCTCGGAAAAAGATCGCACCTGCCCGAACTGCAATGCGATTCATCCGGGCAAAGAACCGCCCGACGGCTGGGTACAGTTGTAGGCACACAAAAAAAACAACAGGGAATGTCATGAAACACGTCAAGAAAATGATCGCGACCGCCGCCGTGATTGCGGTGTCTGCTGTGACCGCACAAGCCGAAGAGTTTCGGCTGGGTCTTATCACACCGCCTCCGCATATCTGGACCAAGGCCGCCGAGGCGTTTGGGACCGAACTGTCTGAGGCCAGCGGCGGCGCACACACCGTATCGGTTTTTCCAGCCCGGCAACTGGGCAACGAGGCTGAGATGCTGCAACAATTGCAGACCGGTGCTTTGGACATGGCCTTTATGACGGTGGCCGAAGTATCAAACCGTGCACCGGAGCTGGGCGCGTTCTATGCACCCTACCTCGCCGACGATATAGGGCATGCCGGACGTATCCTCAGATCGGACACCGCGCAGTCGATGCTTGAGCCGCTGCCCGGTCAGGTCGGCGTTGTCGGGGTGGGCTATGGAATGGCAGGATTGCGCCAGATCGTCACCCGAGGAGAGGTTTCGTCGGCCGATGATCTGGCCGGACTGAAATTGCGGATCACACCGTTTACCCCAATTCTTGATTTCTACAACGCAGTGGGTGCGGCGCCCACTCCGATGCCGTTGCCGGCCGTCTATGATGCGCTGGCCAACGGTCAGGTCGACGCCATAGACATGGATGCGGAACTGATCTGGGTTCTGAAATATTACGATCACGCAGACACGATCGTTCAGTCCAACCACATGATGTTCCCAATGGTCGGTCTGGTTTCGGCCAAAGTCTGGGCCGGACTGTCAGAAGAAGACCGGGCGATGATCGGCGAATTGATGGCCAAGCATGTCGACAGCACCATCGACAGCTATGTCGCCAACGACGAAAAATGGTTGGAACAGATTGCTGGCACCGGCAAGACTTATGTCGAGGTCGATGCCTCGTTCTTTGGCGACGCCATCGACGAATGGAACACGATCTGGTCGGAAAAAACCTCATCGCTTGACGCCCTGCGCGCAACTGCGGCAGAAACCAAGTAAAGACTGGATAAAGGTCGGACATGGCGCGGGCCTCGTGCGCGCGCCATTTGTCTTGGGGGTAGGTCATGTTGTACCGGATATCGGCATTCTGGGCCCGGGTCGAGCTTGGGGCGGCGGCGTGTCTTGCTCTTGTTGTGACGGTTCTGATCCTTTTGAACGTCATCACGCGCACGGCGGGCAATGCGTTGTTCTGGGTCGATGAACTGGCCATCTATGCAATGATCTGGATGACCTTTCTGGGCGCGTCCGCTGCCTTGCATCATCGAAATGCCATTTCAATCACAATCCTTGCGGATGCTGTCCCTGAACAGGTCAAAAACGCGATGACTAAATGCGTTGACGTCATCGTCTTTGGCTTTGCGCTGGCCATGCTGTGGTTTTGCTGGCGCTGGTTCCTGCCGATTGACATTCTGCGCGCAGGCTTTGACACCGTTGCGTTTCAAGGGCAGACGTTCAACTTTATCTATGCCGAGCCGACTTTGACCCTGGGCCTTTCAAAGTATCTGTTCTGGCTGGTCATGTGGCTGTTTGCGCTTGGCGCAACCTTGCATTCCGCAACACATCTGTTCGGCAAAAGGCCCCGGTCATGAGCCCGGTTGTTTTTCTGGTCACCTTGTTTTTATCCGTGCCGGTCGCCATCGTGCTGAGCGTTACCGCCATCTGGTACATCTGGGAAAGCGGCAACACGATCCTGTATGACAGCTTTGCCCCGAAGATGTTCGGAGGGTTGGAAAACTACGGGTTGCTGGCCATCCCTCTTTTCATGCTGACGGGCGAGCTGATGAACGAAGGCGGCATGACCCGGCGACTGATTGCCCTGGCCCGAATTTTTGTCGGGGGTTTTCGGGGTGGGCTGGCGTATATCAACCTTTTGTCCAACATGTTCATGGCAGCCATCATCGGATCGGCAACAGCGCAGATTGCCGTCATGTCGCGCGCGATGGTGCCCGCAATGCAGGACGAAGGCTATGACAGGGGGTTTGCGACGGCAACCACAGCCGCCGGAGGCTTGTTGGCGCCGGTGATCCCACCGTCGATGATGTTCGTTATTTTTGGCGTTCTGGCGCAAATACCAATAGGAGAAATGTTTATTGCCGGCATTTTGCCCGGTCTCATCCTGGCAGCCAGCTTTGCTCTGGTGATCGCACTGATCGGCTGGCGGCAGCAATTTCCCAAAGGCAACTGGATGTCCTGGCAACAGGCGCTAAAGGCGTTCGCCGCCGCAATTCCGGCGTTGCTGATCCCGGTCGCGATTATAGGCGGCATTCTGTTCGGCATTGCAACGCCAACAGAATCGGCAGCCGTCGCATCCTTTGTCGCGCTTGTTGTGGGCTGGCTGATCTATGGCGAACTGGACCCGCGCCATCTGGGTCAGATGTTTGTGCGAACAGCGGCGAATGCGTCGATGATCCTTTTCATGATTGCAGCGGCAAGCGTGTTCGGCTGGGTCATCATCTACGAAGAACTGCCCCAGACCCTGGCCGCGCTGGTAACAACCGTCACCTCCGATCCGTTCCTTTTTCTGTTGATCGTCAATGCTGCGCTGTTGCTGGTGGGCATGATCATCGACGGTATCGCAGCTATTATTCTGATCACGCCCATTCTGCTGCCCATCGCCACCGGGTCTTATGACATCAGCCCTTACCAGTTCGGAGTTGTCATCTGCCTGAACCTGGTACTTGGGCTGCTCACGCCGCCAGTCGGCATTGGCCTGTATGTCGCCGCATCCATGAGCGAAACAACCCCAGGCGCGATCCTGAAATCGCTTTGGCCGTTTCTGATCGCGGTTTCGGGTGTGCTTGTGCTGCTCAGCTATGTGCCAACCCTGTCCACGTATTTGATCCAGTGAAATGGCCACCGTATCCTAAAGCCGACATCGCACCCGGGCACAGCCGCAGTATCACAGTCAACAGGCATGACCCGTTCAAAATCGATTATTCGGAGCTGTCTTATGTTTGCTGACAAAAACCTTCCCAACCATCCGGGCCTTACCATTCTTGCTCGCGTGCTGTTTACATCGCTTTTCTTTCTGTCCGGCGTGACACATTTTACAAACATTCCCTATTATGTCTCGCTGATGCCCAGGGCGGTTCCCTTTCCGATTTTCCTGACGCTGATTTCGGGTGTTGTCGAACTTGTGGGCGCAGCCATGATCCTGCTGAATTGGCACGCACGCTTGGGCGGGTGGCTGTTGATAGTGTTTTTAATCCCGGTGACCTTTGTTGTGCACGGCTACGAGCTTGTAACCCAAACCGACCCGGTGATTTGGGCATTGCAACAGGCCCATTTTCTGAAAGGCATCACCCTGATCGGCGCTGCCCTGCTTATCACGCAAACCGGCGTCTCTCACAAATCCGCAGAGCGGTTTGATCGTCAGGAAAAACCCGGTTGATGTGCGCAATCAGGCGTCTGCGCAAACGTCGCCCCGCAGCGAACCTGTTTTGCCTGACGCTTTGGTTTCAGAACATCATACAGTCCGCACCCGGTGCCAAAGGCGGCGCCCCTTCGGGCAGTGTGGGCGTGTAATCAAACGTGACAATCCTTGCACCGCCATCAAAGGCCACAAACAACTGGTTCGAGCCGGGGCGAATGGCAATTCCTTCCGGATCTGTTCCAAATTCAAGCAGGCTTTCCTGCGCAAGCAGCCGACCTTCGGACGTGAATTCATACAGACTGTTGGAGCCTTCCCAATCGTCCACGATCAGCATATGGCCTGTGCGCGGATCGATCGCGATGCCCTGCGCTTCGGTCAAAGGTGGCGTTAGCGTCATGGTATCAAGCCTGGCGGTCAATCGACCGTTGGGGTCAAACCATGACAGCCTTTCCGGGTCGTCTTCCACCGTTACGATCCGACCATCTGAGGCAATAGCGATGCCTTCGGTGTCTGCAAACCCACCTTCTAGGGAAAATGGCGGGCCCAGCACGTCACCGGTTTTGGTGACGCGTTGCAGCGCACCAAAGCCATCCCCGACCAAAAGATGATCGCCTTCGATGGCGATGGCCTTAATGCGGTACAGATCGCTGGTGATACGGCGCAGTTCCTCACCCTGCAACGTCACAAGCACCGCTTCTGAGCTTTCGTTGGCAATCCACAATCCGCAAAACGTAGGATCATAATCTAGGCTGGAGGGTTGGTTCAGTTCGTACCGACCCGTTTCACGCAGATCCAATGCCATCGCCCACCCAGGAAGGAGAACGGTCAGAAAAACGATCAATGCACGTAACATCACAATGCTCCCGGCTGTTATGCGCAAAAGATGGCCGGGTTTTGTCACTTCTCAAAGCAAATTTCGTCTTTCTGTGCGCTTAACCCCAAGGACCGGCACCGGACGGGCGCGTGTCGCGCGAGGGCCGCGAAGCCGGGCCGGGCGCCTCGGAATACCCGGCAAGCTGTCGCAACGCCGCAATTCGGTTTGCCGTAGACGGATGTGTGGAAAACAATTTGTCACGGGTATGCGCATGCAACGGGTTGATGATGAACATATGCGCAGTGGCCGGATTTTGTTCGGCTGCGTCATTGTCGATCCGGGCAGCCCTGTGTTGAATCCGCTCTAAAGCGGATGCCAGAGCCAGAGGTTGGCCGCAGATTTCCGCCCCCATACGATCTGCTGCGTATTCTCTTGTTCGGCTGATGGCCATCTGGACCAGACCCGCCGCCAAGGGGGCAAGGATCATCAACGCAAGAGTTCCGATGAGCCCCAGCGCCCCGTTTCTGCGACCACCGAAGAACAGAGCAAAATTTGCCAGCATGGTTATCGCACCCGCGAAGGTCGCGGTCACAGTCATAATCGCGGTATCGTGGTTTTTGATATGCGCAAGCTCATGCGCGACAACGCCTGCCAGTTCGTCACGCGACAGAACGCCAAGCAGCCCGGATGTGACGGCCACCGCTGCGTTGGCGGGGTTCCGGCCTGTTGCAAATGCGTTTGGTTGCGGCGTGTCGATCAGATACACAGCCGGTGTCGGCATACCCGCATTTTTGGCAAGATCATCGACCATCTGCGACAGCCCAAGCCGATCCCCGTCCTGTACCGGCTGTGCATTATGCATACGCAGGACCATTTTGTCCGAATTCCACCACGTAAACACATTCATAGCCGCAGCCACAAACAAGGCCAGGATCATTCCGCCCGTACCGGCAAGCAGATATCCCAATCCCATGAACAAGGCCGTCATCACGGCCATCAGCATCGCAGTCTTTGTATAGCCCATGGCCTGCTTTACCCCGTATTTTCTCACGCGGTTGCGTGATCAATTTACATATTATGCCGGGATTATTGCCCTGATCCATGCCAAAGCCAAGAACCGGATGGATACATACGTTGCCTGAATGGCGCAAATCTGAGTAATAAAAATATTTTATTTCAGATAGTTAAATGTTCTATCAGACTTTTGCGATACCTCACATACAACTATGTGAATTAGTTTACTTTGCGCAGAACCGATTTCTGTCAGTATGATGACAGAAGTTGTTAACAAGTGTTGTGAGTACGCTGATGTATTTGGCGAAGGTCGAGGGGCATTACAGCCCCGTCAATGACATCCGAGTGGATGAATTTGCCCGTAGTTATCCTCTGCTGGACGATTGTGCCGTGCACGCCCGATGGAAAAAAGGCGCCTGGCATATGACGCGGATCGGCGACATTTGGAAAAGAACCGGCAAAATATTTTCGGTGCCCTATCAGGGAACAAACGTGTACCCGTCGTTCCAGTTTGACGAGAACGGAGCGCCCGTGCCCTTGATGTCAAAGGTCCTGCACGCCCTGCCCGCTGAAATGACGCCCTGGCAGTGCGCATTCTGGATGACGTCACCCAAAGCCGATCTGGACGATCAATGCCCGGCGGATTGCATTCAGGCCGGTGATGATCGCGTGGTTGAACTGGCAGGCCGCGCCGGACAGCTTTTGAACTGACACCCTGCCGGACGGTACACCAGCTTTGGCCCACACAAAAATGCGCCGCTCGGACACAAACGGCCCGTTGCGTGTGTGCTCATGGTGTTGCCCCCGATTTTGCCCGCAGCATCCCCCGCACGCGCCGTATTAACCTTTGGAACGATTCCGTCCCGGTTCTGCGCGACAGTCACGCACTATCGGACAGACGCCAGATGTCTTGTTCGCCAAAACCACGGATATGGGCCGGCCCCATATTTTTCAGATCAAACTGATCGATCAGGGCGCTTGCCACATCATCGTGCACCGCGATCTGCATTGGTTCGGAAAATTCCTGAAGACGAGACGCCAGATTAACGGCAGGCCCAAAAATATCGTAGACGTATTTCTGGATACCGACCACAGATCCAACAACAGAACCCGAGGCCAGACCGATCCGGCACCGCCATTGATGCGGATGGCTCAGGTTTCGCCGCTTGAGATAGCGCAGGAATCTGATGGCCGTGTTGGCAATTGCCTTTGCATGATCCGGCGTGGGGTCAGGCAAACCGGCAACTGTGATGTATGCATCCCCGATCGTCTTGATGCGCTCGCACCCAAACTGTTCACCAATCCGGTCAAACGCACTGTAAATATCGTTCAGTTCCGTCACTGTGACGCTGGGATCCTGCGACACAACCATGTCGGTAAATCCGACAAAGTCGAGCATAAGTACCGAAATCGGATCATACAGCTGTGGCGTGACGACACCAAAGGTCTTGTATTCCTCGTAGACTGAACGGGGCATCATGTTCAGCAGCAGCTTTTCCACCTGCTCTTTCTCACGCCTGATTTCGCGCGTATTGCGTTCGACCATCATCGAATACGAATCGATCATGGATTCCAGTTCTTTGATACGGGTGATATTCTGGCACACAAGAACAAGCATGTTTGAGTTAGCTGTTGTAAAATCAACGGCGATCACCAAAGTTCTGCGCTTCTTTTTGAAAGTGATTTCAGACGTATACCGCCCGTTTTGTGCAAGGCTTGCATTGACAGCAGCCAGGTCCAGTTCGGGAAACAGAAGTTGCAACTGGCTGGACTGATCTTCGGTACTGAACCATGTTTCAAACGTGTCATTTCGAAAACTGAATTCGAGTGTTTTACGGTCCAAAAGGGCGACTCCAACGCCAATGGCGCGTAACAACTGCTCGTTGATGGCTGTAATGGTCATGGTTCACCCGACGATCACGGGGCGACGTTTGGCAAACTCTGCGACAATCACCGTTACATCTTCATTGCCGACACCATGCGTGATCAACGTGTCCCGCAATACGGTTTCAAGTTCATCGAAATGTGCATTGGTGATTTCAAGATGGGAATGCAGATGGCGCAACTGGGTGTCCGTATAGGACGCCGGCCCCCCAAGCAGCGAAGCGACAAATTTGGTCTGGTGATCGACCATTCGGGACATGTCGATATCGTCAAAAAAAGGACCAACCTCGTCATTGTCCAAAAGCGTGTCGTAGAACGACATCACGATTTTGCTGATATTTGAGAATCCTCCCAGTTTTTCATAAAGCGTGCGACCGGGCATCATATGGTCCTTTCGAAGTCTTTTGGTTTCAGGATGTGCTTGAAAAATTGCAGATCGGATCTTTTGCGTACCCGGACAGATCAAGTCCTCTGGCGGATACGCCAGAGGACGGTTGAAGCACGCGCCCTGTCAGCGACGTTCAACAATTATCTGGGCATATTCGGAAGATATGCACAGGGTGTCGTCCGTTGAGATGTCGAACTTGGCCACCAACCCCAGGATATCGTCCTGCAACGCCGCCTGCCCTGCGGTGTCCAACGCTTCGAACGCCTTTTGCATAGGGCCGTAAAACGTGCGGAAATACTCCAGAAAGTGCTCGGCAGAGCGGTAGCGGAACATGAAGTTCTTGCGCTGAAGCGAAACCACGTCACAGTCTTCGCCAAATGTTTCATCAATCCACGTGCGGTTTCCCCACATCGCAGGAGAGTTCACTCCGGCCGGGGGCGGAACGTGTTTACCGATGATTTTGAACAGCAATCCAATGAAACTGTCCGGTGTCCAGTTGGCCATGCCGATTTTTCCGCCGGATTTCACCACGCGCTGAAGTTCTGCGGCTGATTGCTGCTGATTTGGCGTGAACATCACACCAAAGGTCGAAACCACGGCGTCAAATGCCTGTTCTTCGAACGGCAGGTTTTCAGCGTCGGCAACCTTGTAGCTGACGAACAAACCCTCTGCCTTTGCGCGCTTGCCGCTGGCCTCTAACAGCGCTTCGACATAGTCGGTCGACGTGACGTCGCAGAACCGGCGCGCAAAGGCCAGTGTTGCGTTGCCATTGCCCGCGGCCACGTCCAGCACCTTTGCCCCGGGTCGAATGTCCATGGCCTCGGCCAGTTCTTCTCCGGTAATTTGCAGCGTCACCCCGACCTTGCTGTAGTCCCCGGATCCCCAGGCGACATTCTGCTTGGCCTTGATTGCGGCGAAATCGGTGTTTGCTGTGATAGAGGATTGAATACCCATGTTAGATCTCCTTCTGGTTTGATGGGTGTCTGCGATCCGCAGTTTCGGAAAGTCTGTATTGCGTGAATGCGAACAGATTAGGCGGCGGCCTGTTGCGGCCAGCTGCAATTCACAACGGGGCGTTCCACGCCGACCACATGTTCCAAAATCCTGGAATTGACCCAGTCCGGCTGGAAAACAGGTGCCATATGTCCAAGCTCGGGCAGTAAGGCAATTCGCGCACTCGGCAGGGCTTTTGCAATTGCCACCGACACATGCTGAGTGATCTCGGGTGACTCGAGGCCGGTCATCACCAAGGTTGGGATTTCAAGCGCCGACAGATCCCGCAGCGTCCACGTTTCCGCGAACCCGATTGCAAAATCGGTCATCACCGACGCGATCATCGCCGTAAATTTCTGTCTGGCGGGATCAGGTAATGTGTTCCAAAAACCCGCCCCGTTCCAGAAATCCAGAAAATGTTGCATACCGGCTGCTGCCGCACCATCTGCTGCCGAGGCCGTCACCATTCCGGCAACCTGCTGGATTTCACAAAACAGCGCCCGTTCAGCTTCGGTTCCCGTTTTCAGAAAATGAAACGTGGCCGGTTCGTACAGTGTCAGGCTTTTGACGAGGTCGGGGCGCATCTGCGCAACTTTCATCGCGATCCCGCCACCGTTTGAATGCCCAACCAGATGGACGGCGCGTCCCAGATGCTCAATCTCTGCGATGACGCCATCGGCGGAAACTGAGGCTCCGACGTGCGAGGTATCAACCGGCAAGGGCGTATGGCCATATCCGGGAAGATCGAAGGCATGTACTGAAAACCGGCCTTCAAGATCCTTTGCAAGCGTACGCCATTGACCGCTGTTCGACGCGGATGAGTGTAATGCAACAATGGGTGCATGTTGCTGTTCTAAAGACCTGAATGAAACAGTCATTGCTCTGAACTCACTTGTGTTTGCGATGAGCAATATCTGGGGGGCCATTGTTTCAGTGTGATGTCCGAAACGCGCTGAAAATGTTTCAGTTGTTGCTGCGTGAACCACTTCACACAACTGGCCAACCACACCGAAAATAGAGAAAATTATGGCAAGGGTCGGGCGCATCGCCAAAGCGCTGAAACAATTGAAACACAAGACGCCGATTTTGAAATGGCATTGAAACACTGCTAATTTAAGAAATCTGGATGATGATGGGTATGGCAAACGACTTCAGAGAAATCGAAAGGGCGCGCGATCTGCTGCGCGACGCCATCGAATCCCTGAAAGAGGGGTTCGCCCTGTATGATGACGACCGCCGCCTGGTGATGTTCAATCAGCGATACGCTGACATGAACAAAGGGGTTGCCGATCTGCTGCAACCGGGGCTGGATTGGGAAATACTGATGCGCGAAACGGCGCGCCGGGGTATTTACGCTGATGCCATAGGCAACGAACAGCAATGGGTGTCCGACAGGCTGGTCAACGGGATCGAGTTTATTCAGGACTTTGAACTCAGGGAAACGGACGGGCGGTCCTATCTGGTGTCCGTACATCCCACGCAACTGGGCGGTTTTGTCGTCACACGTGAGGATATAACCGAACGAAAAATGGCCGAAGTCGAAGAACGCGACGGCGATCTTCTGATCAGAAAGGTGCTGGACGCCAGTTCTGCCGTGGTCACCATGGCGCGGGTCGGTGACGGGCAGATATTATACCGGACGCCTGCTGCGCTGAAGATGTTCGGTCCTACGAAATCCGCCAAAGAACATTATGTCGACCCCAGCAGGCGCGCCGACTTTATCACCCTGTTGCTGGCCGACGGTCGGGTTGACGATTTCAAACTCGATTTGCTGAATGCCGACGGACAGGTCTTTCCCGCGACGATTTCATCGCAATTGGTGGACTACAAAGGCGAAGAGGTCATTGTCACCAGTATCATTGATCTGACGGTCCAAACAGAAGCCGACGCGCTGATCCGGCAGGTCATGGAGGCCTATCCTGCTGCCATCAACATGACCAAGGCCGGCTCAGGTGAAATTCTGTTCGCAACTCCTGAAATCAAAGCCCTTTTTGGCGAGGTGGAAAACTCCAAATCATATTATGCGGACCCGACAGAACGGCAACGGTATTTGCAAGACCTGCGCGCAGCGGGCTCTTTGAAAGATCGCCGGATGGAATTTGTCGACGCAAACGGGCGCAGGTTCTGGGCCGCGGATTCCTCGCGCCTGATAGAATTTAATGGCGAGCAGGTGATCGTGTCGAACACCCGCGACCTGACGGATGAACTTGCCATCGAGGAAGAACTGTCAAAACAGCGCGAAATGCTGTTCCAGAATGAAAAGATGTCGGCGCTTGGCGAATTGCTTGCCGGGGTGGCGCACGAGTTGAACAACCCGCTGTCGGTGGTCGTGGGTCACTCGCTGATGTTGAAAGAGGAAATCTCGGACCCTGATCTGATTGCCAGGATCGATAAGATCGGCAACGCGGCCGAACGCTGCGCCAAGATCGTCAAGACGTTCCTTGCGATGGCACGTCAGGAACCCAGCAAGATCGAAAACGTTGACATGGCCGGGATCGCTGAAACAGCGGCGGATGTGGTGGGCTATGGCGGCAAGTCCGGCGAAATCACTATCCGGCAGGATATACCGGCGGACCTGCCCCCCATTGCGGCAGATGCCGATCAGATAACGCAAGTCATTATCAACCTGATTATCAATGCCGAACAGGCGATCAACGCGTCCGGCCACGGAGACCTGATCGAGATATCGGCACAGGCCAGAGCAGACGCCGATATGGTCGAGGTGACCGTCAAGGACAATGGCCCGGGGATACCCGAGGCTATTCGGGCGCGGATCTTCGAACCATTCTTTACCACCAAAGATGTCGGCCAGGGTACAGGTATCGGTCTGGCCTTCTGCCACAGAATCGTTCTGTCTCATGGCGGGCACATACGGCTGGATCATACCTACAGCCAGGGAACCTGCATTCGCGTCACGCTGCCCGCAGGTGCAACCCGCGTTTCCGGGTCCGCGGAACAGATCAACCCGATTACAAGCCGGTCCCGATACAAGGCGCTGGTCGTCGACGACGAGGTGGAGGTTGGGGAACTGAACGCTGAAATCCTCAGAAAGGATGGCTTTGATGTAGATGTCGTGTCATCCGGTGAAGAGGCGATAAATCTATTAAGCACATCACCTTACGACATATTCCTAAGTGATCTGAACATGCCGGGCGTGGATGGACGCCAGATATACGACACTCTGGTGCGCAGATTCCCTGACATGCTGCGCAAAACGGCATACGTCACCGGCGATACGATGGGTCAGAAATCCTTGGGTCTGCTGCGCGAGTCCGGCTTGCCATACCTGGAAAAGCCGGTTTCGCCATCAGAATTGCGCGCGTTGGTTGCAAATCTGCTTGCTCAGCACGAGGACCGGTCAGATGGATAATCAAAAACATCATGTTCTGGTCTGCGATGACGAACTCGATGTGCGTGAAATGCTGCAAGAGTATCTGGACAAGCGCGGATACACGGTGTCAGCCGCATCGGGCGGCGACGCGTTGCGGGACATCATGGCCAACAATCAGGTGGATGTCATTGTTATGGACATCAACATGCCCAAAGAAGACGGCCTTTCCATCCTTAGATCGTTGCGTCCGGAAACCACAACGCCCGTGATCATGCTGACCGCCGCAGGGGACGTGGTAGACCGCATTGTCGGTCTGGAGATGGGGGCGGACGATTATCTTGGCAAACCCGTTGATCTGCGAGAGCTGGAAGCCCGCATCAAAGCAATTCTGCGCCGCGAGGCCATCAGCGCAACGACCCCAAAATCGCGCGCTGAAAGCGATCACGCCCCGTTTGGAGATTTCACGCTGGACAAGGAAGCAGCAATGCTCTTGGCGCCGGACGGATCGGAAGTACCTTTAACGGCAATGGAATACAGTTTGCTCAAAGTCTTTTCGGAAAACAGAGGGCGTGTTCTGAACAGGGATCAGCTATTGGAGCAGGCACATGATCGGTCCTGGGATCCGTTTGACCGCAGTGTGGACATCCGAATATCACGCTTGCGGCGCAAGCTTGAGGCAAATCCCGAAAAACCCGAAATCATAAGAACCGTCCGCGGGATCGGATACCTGTACGATCCAAAGTGAATTTTGGGCAATGCAGCCAGCCTGATGCGATCAAGGCCAGGAAGGCGGCCAACCCGAAGCCCTGTGCCGATCTCAGATCGATGCCAAGCCAAGAATAGCCCTGGCTTGCGCAGGTGTTGCGACCGGACGACCGTGTTGTGCACAGATGGTCGCAGTGCGTTCGACCAGCGCAGCGTTCGATGGGGCCAGTGTATCACGATCCAGGCGAACGTTGTCCTCCAGCCCTGTCCGCGCATGTCCCCCGGACGAGATGGACCATTCGTTCAGCACGATTTGCTGCGGCCCTATTCCGGCCGCGCACCACGGCGCGTCCGGGAACAGCCGGTTGACTGTTTTTACATAAAAGTCAAAGACTTCGCGATCCGCCGGCATAGCGTTTTTGACACCCATCACAAACTGGACATAAGGCGTGTCTTTGATCTGTCCGCTTTTATGCATGCTCGCCGCTTTCAGAATGTGGCTCAGATCAAAGGCTTCCACTTCGGGCTTCACATCATGCAAGATCATCTCGGCCGCAAGCCATTCAACCAGATCAGGCGGGTTCTCGTACACACGCGTCGGAAAATTATTCGAACCCACGGATAGCGAAGCCATTTCAGGCCCAAGCGGAAGCATGCCGCCACGCGTTTTACCCGCGCCCGAGCGTCCGCCGGTCGAGAACTGAATGATCATGCCGGGGCAGTGTTTTTCCAGCCCTTCCTTCAACCTTGCAAATTTCTCAGGATCGCTCGACGGTGTTTCGTCGTCATTGCGTACGTGGGCATGACAGATCGCGGCCCCGGCCTCGAACGCGGCCTGTGTGCTGTCGATCTGTTCCTCGACGGTTATCGGCACTGCGGGGTTGTTGGCTTTGGTCGGCACCGACCCGGTGATTGCTACGCAGATGATGCAGGGTGCTGCCATGTCATGCCTCTTTTGGTGCGAGTACAAAATCAAACTCAACATCCCAGTAGGGCCCGTCGAAGCCAACATCCTTACTGCGCACCGGATCCTCGACGCGATTGAACTCGGCAATCAGGCTTTCTTTTACTCCGAACACCGCGTCCGAATTGATGTATTCATCGTCCGGATCGAAAATATGGGTCGTCAAATCGTCAAAGCCCGGTTTTGACACGATGTAATGCAGATGCGCAGGACGATACGTGTGCCTGCCCAGGCTGTGCAACATGTCGGCAACCGGCCCGTCATCGGGGATCGAGTAGTTCTTGGGACGGACCGCGCGAAACCAATAGGTTCCGTCCGCCCCGGTCGTGAACACGCCGCGCAGATTGAAATCGGGTTGTATTCCCTTTTGCTGCACATCGTAGAAACCATCGTCATTGGCTTGCCAGACGTCGATCTTGACACCCTCCAGCGGGGTCCCTTCGACATCTGTGACGCGGCCGCGCACGACCATGTCCTCGCCTTTCTGATCCAAACAGATATTGTGCCCCATGTCGTATTCCGGCGCGCCGCCGACATGAAAAGGACCCAGCACGGTGTTTTCCGACGCGCCCGTCGGACGACGCGAATTCACCGCATCCACCAGCATCGACACACCCAGCACGTCGGACAACAGAATAAACTCCTGCCGCCAGTCGTCGCATTGGTGCCCTACTCTGGTCAAAAACATGATCGCTTCAAACCATTCTTCCTGGGTCGGTTCAATCTCTTTCACCGCTTCATGAAGCTTACGGATGACAACATCCATAACCTCCTTAAGGCGTTCGTCTTGCGCGTTGCGGTTGCGCGCCGATACAACCTCGGCCGAGTTTTCCTCGGTGAAGTAACCCATTTCATGCGATTTCATCTGGACCTCCAAACCTGTTTTAGCCTGATCCGTCTGGATTTATCGGGAAAGCACAGCGGCCATCGCTGTGCGCAATTCGCCTTCGGCATCGTCCGGCATCTCTGTCGCGCGCCAGGCGACATGCTGATCGGGACGGACAATCAGGCAGCCGGTATCCGGAATTTCCGACGCTCTGGCCCAATCGCCCGTGTGATCGACATAGGTCTGGCGCGGCCCGATGATATGGCACCGAATGGGCATTGCGAACTCTTGCGCCACCTTTTGCGCGGCCGCTGCCCACGCTTCGCCCCCGATACCCGTCAAAACGGTGAACTCTCCTCTGCCGCAGATATCAAGCGTCGAGTGTTTTGCGCCGGTTTCGTTGTGAAAGACCCAGACATGAGGAATGCGTGCCCCCGGCCACGTTGTCGGCTGATAGTGCAGTTCGGCGTCCCGATCAAAGCCAGGGTCAGGTTGCCCGCCCTTTTCGATGGCGCAGGATTTGTAACGCTGGTTCATTTCCACGCCATGTGCGTCGAACTCATACTTTTTAAAGGCGATCGCCTCGCGGATTGCCTTTCGTTGGGCGGCCGCTTGTGGCGTCGAACCTGTGCGAGCCTCAAGATTGCTTTGCATCACCTGCGGATCGACACCTTCGGCCATGCCGAGCGCTTCGAAGATCGGACCGAATTCGCCAATCGACTGGTTGGCCCGCGTCACGATCTGCTTGGCAACCGGCGCGCGTTCTTCACTGTAACTGTCCAGCAAGGTCTTGCCCGCGTGACCTTTCAGCACTGCCGCCAATTTCCAGGCGAGGTTAAAGCTGTCCTGTATAGACGTATTCGATCCCAACCCGTTTGACGGCGGGTGGCGGTGCGCCGCGTCGCCCATGATGAACACGCGGTCCTTTTGCATATGGGTCGCGTACATGTTGTTGACAGTCCAGGTGTTGGCGCTGATCAACTCGATCTCAAGCTCGGGGTCGCCGACAAGCTGACGCGCCACCTGCGTTGCCATGGCTTCGTCGACTTCGGGGGCTGGCTGGTTGATGTCATATCCCCAGACGATCAGCCACTCGTTCCAGGGGCGGACCATACGCACCAGTCCCATACCGATGCCACCCACATTCGCACCGGGTTGCATGACCCAGTACAGGACCGAAGGACGATGCGCCACGTATTTGCTGAGATCGGCGCGGAACAGGATATTCATCGACCCGCCTACGCCCATCTGGCCTTCAAACGGCAGGTCAGCATGTTCGGCAACCAGCGAGTTGCCGCCATCCGCACCAACCAGATATTTCGACCGGATCGTGATTTCTTCGCCGGACAAGCGATCCAGACATGTCGTCGTCACCCCGTCCGCGTCTTGCTCATGGCGCAAATATTCTGTGCTCAGGCGCGCTTGGGTACCACGACGGCACGCGGTGCCGAACAGGATCGGTTCCATAAAAGTCTGCGGCAGATCGTTCATCATGGTCGGGCTGGAAAGTAGATGTTCGGCCTTGGACAGCGGATGGTTGCCCCAGCTTTTCATACGTCCGATTTCTTCGCCCGCCAGGCTTTCGCAGAACACGTTTTCGCCCATCAGGTCCTGATCCGCTGCGTGCATGTACGCCTCGGCCTCAACTTCGTGACCAAGGTCGCGCAGCACCTCCATGGTGCGCTGGTTTGTGATGTGCGCCCGAGGCGTATTGGCCAACCAGCGATAGCGGTTGATGACCATGTTCTGCACGCCATAGCTGGACAGCAAAGCCGCCGTTGCGGACCCGGCCGGTCCTGTGCCGATAATCATTACATCCGTTGTGATGGTGGCCATAGTCTCGCTCCCTTATTGCTTGCGGTTGTCAGGACCGGGGGTCCCAAAGGCGCCCGTCATAATCAGCCTCGTACGCCTTGCCGTCCGGATAGCTGACCAGTTCAAGTTGCATGCCCCATGGGGCCAGAAAATAAACCCATGTCTCCCCGGCACTTGGTCCGTCGGTCATGGTTGTCGGGTTGCCAAGAACCTGAACTGAGTGATCGCGCAGATAGTCCACGGCAGCCTCGATATCGGTGGTGTAGAATGCGATATGATGGCCGCCGATATCCGAGTTTCGGGGGGGCGCCATATCCTGATCCGGTGCGGTGTATTCGAAGATTTCGAAATTTGCGCCGTTGCCGCACCGCACCAGTCGCATTGTCGGAATTTCGGCCTTGGCATCCACGTTCAGATGATCCGCCATCCAGGTGCTGTCACCGCCAGAAAACGGCCCCAGCGGATAGAAGACAGAGCAGCCGATCACATCCTGAAAAAAGGAAACAGCCTCATCGACACTGGGAACCGTAAAGCCCACATGATCCGTACCCGTCATGCCGGGCAGCCGGTTTTTTGTATCATCTGCAAGTGCTGCGGACGCCAATGCAGCGACAATCGCCGTCAGTGTCAGTGTTTTCATGGATCAATCCTCATGTTTTGATTGCGTGTCGATCACCAGACGGCGGCGCACAGGAAACAGTTGCAGCCCGGTTTTCTCAGAGATCAGTCCCCACAACCCGCGCGGGGCAAACAGCATGATCGCAATCCCGATCAGCCCCAGCACCATCAGGTACCAAGAGCCGTAGTCGGCCAGCAGGCTTTGCAGGATGAAGAAGATCAGGACACCCAGGATCGGCCCTTCGATGGTGCCGATGCCCCCGATCACAACGATGAAAATCACATAGGCTGTCCAGTCAGTGACCGAAAAGGCGGCGTCCGGGGAAATTCGCATTTTCTGAACGTAGATAAGCGCCCCTGTCAGACCGGTACCAGCGGCTGAGACCAGATAGACCAGCCATTTCATCCGCGCTGCATCCACACCAACGGATTTGGCCGCCTCGACATTGTCGCGCACGGCCGCCAGCGCCAGCCCGTGTTTGGTTCTGAGCAACCAGTAAATTCCCGCAATTGTTGCGATCACCAGTGCAAGGGCCAGCCAATAGGTCAGTATATCGCGCGCGGCGGCCCCTCTGACGTCAAACGTGGCCTGTATCCATTCGGTCGCCCACATCTCGCGTGTTGCCGAACGCGGCAAAGACGTTCCTGTGCCACCGCCCAGAACCTTCCATTGGGCCACCAGCAGGCGCATGACTTCGGCGATGACCCAGGTGCCGATTGCAAAGTAAGCACCTTGCAGGCGGAACGCGAAAAAGGCAGTCGGGATGGCGATGATCAATGCCGCAACACCGCCCAGCAGAATTGCCGGGACGGGGTCCATGCCCCACAGTATGACACCACCAAACATGGCGTATGCACCCATACCAACGAAGGCTTGCTGACCAACGGAAACCAGACCGCCATATCCCGCAAGCAGATTCCAGAACTGCGCCAGCACCAGCATCGTGAAAATAAAAAACAGGTCCTGGATCAACCCTCGTCCGGCAAAACTAGGCAACAGGATGAACAATGCGATCAGCGCCGCACACACGAGACCGGCACTATAAGAGGCGCGTGTCCGGGTCTGGACGCTATACATAGATGTTTCAGCCATCAGTCCACCGCCCTTGGAAACAGGCCCCTGGGTTTGATCAGAAGCACTATGAGAAAGGCCAGATGACCGGCCAGGATTTGCCATTCGGGATTGACGGCGGCGCCAACAGTCTGCGCGACACCAATGATGATCCCGCCGATCAGCGTTCCCCAAAGGCTGCCAAGACCGCCGATGATCACCGCTTCGAACGCATAGATCAGGCGCGCCGGTCCGATGTTGGGGTCAAAATTCGCCCGCATGCCCAGATAGAGCGCTGCGAGCGTCACAACCAGCATGGCTATTGCAGTCGCAGTGGCAAAAATCCGTTCAGGACGGATGCCCATCAGGCCCGCAGTCACTGCGTCATCCGATGTCGCACGAAAGGCCCGGCCCAGCTCTGTCCGATAGAAAAGCTGATTCAGGGCCACGATCACAAGGATTGCCGACGCAAAGGTAAGTAACGGCAACACGCCAAGGTTCAGACCAGCCATCTGAACCGAAGCCGTTGTGATCTCGCCCGCTGGCAGGCGTTGGCTATCGGCCGAGAACCCTTCGAGCAGCGCATTCTGCAATACGACCGACAATCCGAAGGTCACCAGCAGCGGTGGCAGGATATCCGGGCCCAGGACCCGGTTCAGAACATGCCGCTGCAAGGCCCAGCCCAAACCGAACATGACCGGTGCAGCCACAAGTGCCGCCAGAAACGGTGACAGCCCAAGCAGCGACACCAGCAGCAGGATCAGATAAGCCGCAAAGACAATCAGATCGCCATGCGCCAGATTGACCAAGCGCATGATCCCGAACACAAGGCTCAGCCCTGCTGCGAACAGCGCATAAAGCCCGCCCAACAGGATGCCCTGAACGATAGTGTCGATCCAGATCATGCTGCGGCTCCTCCAAAATAGGCGTCATGGATGTCTTCGCGGCTGAGCGTGTCCGCAGGACCATTCAACGTGACGCGGCCTTCCATCATGCAATAGACGCGGTCCGCGACCCGAAGCGCCTGACCGATGTCCTGTTCCACAACGATCAGGCTGGCCCCGGCCTCTTGAATGCGGGGAACGGCTGCGTAGATGTCCTTGATGACAACGGGTGCCAGCCCAAGGCTGATCTCGTCACACAGCAAAACACGCGGGTTGCTCATCAGGGCGCGACCGATTGCAACCATTTGCTGCTGCCCGCCCGACAACGCCGTGCCCGGATGGGTGCGACGTTCTTTCAGAATTGGAAACAGATCATAGATCGTTTGCAACGACCAATGACCCGAGACCTTGCGCCCATAAGTCCCGATCAGTAGATTTTCTTCGACACTCAGCGAAGGAAACAACCGGCGCCCTTCGGGCACCATGGCCACGCCGCGCGCCATGATCTGATCTGCGGTCAGGGTTCCGATGGGCTGATCGTCGAACCAGACCTGATCTGCACCGTTCGAAAGTACGCCTGAAATGGACCGCATCAGGGTCGACTTCCCTGCCCCGTTGGCGCCGATGATGGCAACGGTTTCGCCCTGGTCCAGATGAATATCCACACCGAACAAGGCCTGGAAATCACCATAAGAGGCGGTAAGTGCGCGGGTCTCAAGCAAACTCATCAGACTTCGATCCCAAGATAGATTTCCTTGACCTCGCGGCTGTTCATGATCTGATCCGGATCGCCCAGACCAATCACCTTGCCGAAATCCAGCACCAGCAGCCGTTCAACAACACTGGTCAGGGCGTGAAGGACATGTTCGATCCAGATGATCGTGACGCCGCTGGCATGCAGCCCCCGGATGGTGTCGATCAGGGCCGCACACTCGGCATCGGTCAGACCGCCCGCAATTTCGTCCAGCAACAGCAGCTTTGGGTCGGTTGCCATTGCGCGCGCCAGTTCCAGACGCTTGCGTTGCAACAGCCGCAATCCCCCTGCTGTGTCATTGGCCACACCAGCCATCTCGGTCTGTTCCAGGATGCGGGCGCAGTGTTGTTCGACCTCCTGCTCGGACTTGCCCTGCCCATGCGTTGCAGCCACGAGCAGATTTTCGAACACCGTAAGATGATCGAAGGGTTGCGGGATCTGGAAAGATCGCCCGATCCCGGACAGACAGCGCTGCATGGGCGGTACGCGGGTGACATCCGCACCGTCAAAATGAATCGACCCTGCATCCGAGGTCAGATTGCCGGTAATCAAATTGAACAAGGTTGATTTTCCCGCCCCATTCGGTCCGATGATCCCAAGCGCCTGTCCTTGAGCCACGTCAAAACTGACATCGTCCGTGACGGTCAACGCGCCAAAGCTTTTCGAGACGTTTTTGAGCGAAAGAATGGTCATACTGGCGTTCCTGTCCCGGATCAGAACCGAGACGTTGGCTGGATTGAATTCACGAGATTTCTTCCATCACACCGGCTGTCGGAATGTCCGGGGCTGAGGAATTGTCAACGATGACAAGGTCATAGCTGCCGTTGTCCAGCAAACGCCACTGACCACCGACCCGGGGTGTATTGGCGACGTTGGGCGCGGCAAAGGGCGGAAGGCCCGCGCCGTCAAATGCGATTGGACCCACAATCGACTGCAACTGTGTGGCCGCGATTGCCTCGGCTACGGC
>JBCCIK010000033.1:0-27272 GCA_039028255.1 Pseudomonadota bacterium
GCCCAATCCACATGATGGCGACCAGCTCTGCCTGCTCGTCCTCGCTCATCCGGTCGACAAAGGCGCGCAGTTCGTCCTCGGCCCGGTCCAGTTCGCGACCCATCATTGCCACCTGAGCGACCTTTCTTGCCGAGATTTCCAACATGTTTCAGCCTTTCGTATTCACGGTGTGCAACCATAAGACCCGTTTGCCGGTGCCGGGTCTTTGATCTTACGCAAATACGATGGGTTTAGTGGCGTCCTCTGGACACGGTCTGATCTGGTACCGGCGCTGTGCGAAAGGGCCGGAACGTGGCCTTTTTGAACACCAGCTTCAGTGCTTGCCATACAATCAGCGCAAATGTGCGCCGCGCGCCGAAGGGACGGCGCACCAGCGACCACAGGATCGTGCGATCACTCAGCAGTGCGCGCGGCCCGGTCAGGGTGGCGATCAGCCCGCCTTTGTCGCGCCCGTAATCGATCCAAACGCCAACGCGATCGGCGCGATAATCGAAGCGAAACGTATAGGACCCTTCGATCTTCTGAAACGGCGACACATGCATCAACTTGTCTGCAACCATCCGATCCGTCGGTTCGATCACCGAAAAATCGGGTTTGTGGCACAGATAGCTGTGGCGTGTACCATAGGTATTGGAAACCTCGGACACCACGGCGTATAGCCGATCCGCATGGTCAAAGCAGAACCAGAAACTGACCGGGTTGAAGACATGGCCCAGAACCCGCGGCTGGGTCAGCAACATGATCCGTGCGGGCTGCATCACACCCATCTCGTCAAATCGCGCGCGCAGCCACGGGGCGCCGACGCCCTGACCGGGTTCGCCGCCATGATCCCGGCTGCGCCAATTGGTGATATTGGCGCGGTTGATTGAAAACAGAAGTGGCGTGCGATGATCCGCCTCGGGGTTCAGCAGAATGTAATCAACCGAATAGCGGAACGCATTTTCGATAGCACCCTTGCGACCGTGATATGTATGGCCCGCGATATGATCGATCTTTTCCGCCATTTGCGTCTTTCTTGTCTGCCCTTAAACTCTTCAAATAGCATTCTTTTCCTCGGAATGCTTTTGGTAATGGTACGAAAAACTGCACGACTTGGATTAATTTGTCGCAACAAAGTGATCCGGCTTGGGGCGCGCTGCGTAATGTGGTTATGTTTACCGAGATCAATACCGTGACCTTGGACGAACCTGCGGCTGAAAAGGCCGCCCCTCAGCCTTGGCGCGCACCGAAACGCATCAAGGGTAAAAAGGTGAACGGAGCGAACGACAGGCGCGACACCAGAACTGAGTGGGTGGATCATGTCAGGCGCATCCGGGACGCGCAGGATCAGGCGGCTTTTGCCGAGCTGTTCCAGCATTTCGCACCGCGCATCAAGGCGTTCCTGATCAAATCAGGATCGGATGCGACCATGGCAGAGGAATGCGCGCAAGAGGTGATGGCGACCTTGTGGCACAAGGCCCATCTGTTTGATCCAACGCGGGCAACCGTGGCCACATGGGTGTTCACGATCGCTCGGAACAAGCGCATTGACGTTCTGCGCAAGCAACGCCGCCCCGAGCCCGAGGAACTGGGTTGGGGTCCCGAGGCCGAGCCGCAGCAGGACGACGTCATTGTGATGCAACAGGAAACCGCGCAGCTGCGCATCGCCCTGACGGCGTTGCCCGAGGCGCAAAGACAGCTGATCGAGAAGGCGTACTTCGGAGATCTGAGCCATCGAGAGATTGCCACTCAGACCGGATTGCCGCTGGGCACGATCAAATCAAGGATACGGCTGGCGCTGGACCGCTTGCGCCACGCGATGAACTGAGATGAGCAATATGAGCAATAGTATTAAACATCATCTGACCGACGACCTGCTTATGGCCTATGCAGCTGGAACGCTGCCCGAGGCATTTGATCTGATGGTCGCCACCCACCTGTCCTTGTGCGACCATTGCCGCGCTCGGGCCGAAAGCTTTGATGCAGTAGGTGGGCATGTTCTGGACGAACAGAACGCTTCGGTCGCAATGAGTGAAAACTCGCTGGCCGCGACAATGGCCATGATCGCCCAGGGCGCACCGACCCCCAAGCCCGCGCAGCCGGGCTGCGCCGTATTGCCTGCCCCCCTGCAGGATTATGTGGGCGGAACGGTCGAGGATATTCGCTGGAAACCCATTGGAATGGGTGTCAAGCAAGCGATCCTGCCGACCACAAGAGACGCCACCGCGCGGTTGCTGTTTATACCGGCCGGAGCCGCCGTACCGGATCACTCGCACAAGGGCATCGAGCTGACGATGGTGCTGCAAGGCGCGTTTTCGGACGAGGTGGATCGCTTTGCGCGCGGTGACGTCGAAATCGCTGATGAAGACCTGCACCACACGCCGACGGCAGATATGTCCGAAGACTGCATCTGTCTTGCCGTGACGGATGCGCCGTTGAAGTTCAGCAAGTTGATGCCGCGACTGTTTCAGCCGTTCCTGCGCATTTGATCGCCTCCGCGCGCAGGAAAAAGGCGACCCGGCACCATCAAAGGGCAGTGATTTTGATGACCAGAACTCTTGCTTTATGTCTGGGCCTGTTATGCTGTGTGACACATGTGTCAGCACAGCAATCGGCAAAGGTTACGTTTCAACCCGGAAATTTCGGAACCATGGTGAGCGGCAGCGTGACCGGCAACACCTATTTCGACTATATCCTCGGGGCAAGTTCGGGCCAGGAAATGTTTGCCGATCTTGCGGTGACCAAAACCAATGGAAACGGCGTGATCTATTTCAACATCTTGCCGCCGGCCAGTGACGGGGTGGCGATATACAACGGCTCGGTCGACGGAAACACAGCCCGAATATCGCTGCCCGAGGATGGCGATTACACAATTCGCGTCTATCTGATGGGAAACGATCGGGATACAGGCAAAACGGTTGACTACAATCTGGACCTCTCGATCCAGTGATCGGACACACTGACAGTCTGTAGGCTGCCTGTCAGGATAAAAGATCAGCCCTCTTGCCGCGTCAGGGGTACAACCTCCGACGAGGAGTCCGGCGCCAGTTCTTCGAAGTCGAAATTATCCAGACGCAGCGCCCTGCGACCGGCTTTTTCCGCACTGATCTTGATGTCCGAAATATCCTTAGCCGCTTGTCCGAAATGACGATCCAGATTGGCGACACGTTCACCCAGACGTTCGACATCCTTGTGCAGCATCCCCAGTTCCTTGCGGATCGCGCCGGCCTGTTCGCGCATCCTTGCGTCTTTCAGGATCGCGCGCATGGTGTTCAGCGTGGCCATGCAAGTGGTGGGTGAAACAATCCAGACGCGTTTCGAAAAACTCTCCTGCACCAGTTCGGGGAACTTGGCGTGCAGCTCGGCATAGACCGCCTCGGACGGCAGGAACATCAACGCGCCTTCGGCAGTTTCACCATCCAGAATGTATCTTTCGGCAATGTCGTTGATGTGTTTGCGTACCGTGCTGCGGAACATCTGAACCGCAGCCTTCAGCTCCGCATCATTTGTAGATCCGATCAGCGCCTCGTAGGCCTCCAGCGGGAACTTGCTGTCGATCACAATCGGACCCGGCGGATTCGGCAGATGGATCAGACAATCGGCCCGCCGACCGTTCGACAGCGTCGCCTGCAACTGGAAACTGTCCGAAGGCAGCGCCTTGGAGACGATATCATTCAATTGAATCTCACCAAACGCGCCGCGCGTCTGCTTGTTGGACAGAATGTCCTGCAAGGACAGCACATCGCCCGACAGCTTGGTGATGTTGTCCTGTGCCTTGTCAATGGCGGCCAGACGTTCCTGCAACTGGGTTAGCGAGGTCGCGGTCTGTTTCGATGATCCGTGCAGCGACTCTTTCATGCGCTCTTGCATCTCTGCCAGGGCGCGGGCCGACTTCATGGCGTTGTCCGCCAGCCGGTCGTTCATCTGCTGCTGCACAGCGGACAGGCGCGATTCAACAGTCTGGATCACTTGCACCTGTGCGTTAGCCTGTGTGTCCGAAACGTGCTGCAAGCCGCCGCGCAATTGTTCTTGTCCTTGCCCCAGTTGCTGCACGTGCTGGCCCAGATGCGCCATCTGACGCGCCAGGGGTTCGGTCATCCGGGCCGAATGCTGCGATGCCCGCAGCGACAGGAACAGCAGCAGCAGGATCAACGCCAGTGCTCCGCCCGCAATCAGGATCACGGGGTCATTGAGCGCATATTGTGTACCAGCAATTTCGATCATCTTGCCTCGGATGTTCTTGTTTTATTCTTCATAGCCCGGCCCGATCACGGGATCAACTGCGGCCGAACAAGCGTTCGATATCGCTCAGCTTGAGTTCTACATATGTCGGCCGACCGTGGTTGCACTGACCGGAATGGGGCGTCGCCTCCATCTCGCGCAGCAGCGCATTCATTTCTTCCGCCCGCATGCGGCGACCCGACCGAACCGAACCATGACAGGCCACCCGGCTCAGAATTGCCTCGATCCGGGCCTGCACCGTCCGGCTTTCGCCAAGATCCGCCAGCTCGTCGAGGATATCCAGAATCATTGCGCGGGCATCGACCTCGCCCAGAATCGCGGGGGTTTCACGCACGGCGATGGCGCCGCCTCCAAAGGGGTCTAGCGTCAGGCCAAGGCGCGACAGGTCGTCCGCCACCGCCATCAACCGGGCGCAATCCCCTTCGGAGAGTTCAACGATTTCCGGGATCAGCAAGGCCTGCGCGGCAACGCCGTTCTGGGCCATCTGCGTTTTGAGTTTCTCATAAACCAGACGTTCATGCGCGGCGTGCTGATCCACGATCACCATGCCATCAGCAGTCTGGGCGATGATGTAATTCTCGTGCACCTGCCCTCGGGCTGCCCCCAAAGGCAGGGCCTGCGTCTGCGGTTCTGCGGCGATCGGAGCGCTGACGGGTGCCGGCTCAACAATGCTGCCGCTATAATCCCCGGCCA
This sequence comes from Pseudomonadota bacterium, assembly GCA_039028255.1. Lineage (GTDB taxonomy): Bacteria > Pseudomonadota > Alphaproteobacteria > Rhodobacterales > Rhodobacteraceae > Ruegeria. The sequence goes on from JBCCIK010000033.1 coordinate 4,915, forward strand.
GATCCGCAAAACCCGGAGATTGCGCACGGTAGGCCGCCTCACGTGCAGCGGGCGACGGGCGGTCCATCTGATAGACCCGTGCAGGCGCAGGCTGCGCCGGTTCCGGACGCATTGCGCCAAGGGTCGCATTGGCCACGGTCGAGGACGCGCGGTGCCCAGCCTCGGCCAAAGCATGGCGCAGAGCGGAAACCATCAGCCCGCGCGCCACGCCCGGGTCACGGAACCGAACCTCGGACTTTGCGGGATGCACATTCACATCCACAAGCGTCGGATCGCAATCGACGAACAGCGCCGCCGCAGGATGACGGTCGCGGCTGAGAAAATCGAAATAAGCAGCGCGCAAAGCACCGGTCAGCATCTTGTCCCGCACGGGCCGCCCGTTGACAAACAGGTATTGCGCCACTGCTGCACCCCGTGAATAGGTCGGTAACGCCGCATAGCCAAACAACCGGATACCGTCGCGCGTGGCATCGATTCGCAGCGCGTTTTCCGCGAACTCACGCCCGATCACACGGGCCAGACGCGCGTGCAGTGCATCGAAAAGGTCGCCGTTTTCACGGTCGGCACGAAAGGTCACGCGCCCTTCGCCGCCACCCGATACATCACGCAAGATGAAGGTGATCGCCGGTTCTGCCATCGCAAGCCGCTTGACACTATCGGTGATCGCCAGCGCTTCGGCCCGGTCGGTGCGCATAAATTTCAACCGGGCGGGCGTGGCATAGAAAAGATCGCGCAGCTCTACCACCGTTCCGCTGCGCAGCGCAGCAGGTTTCACAGGTTCGATCCGGCCGCCGCAAACGCGGATCGACGCCGCCGCATCGCCCGCCGCGCGACTGGTAATGCCCAATCGGCCAACCGCGCCTAACGACGGCAGCGCCTCACCCCTGAAGCCAAATGTGTGGATATTCAGAAGGTCCGAGCCGTCAATCTTCGAGGTTGCATGCCGCGACAGCGCCAGTGGCAGATCGTGGACCGCAATACCGCAGCCATCATCGGTTACGCGGATCAGGGTTTTCCCCCCATCGGCAACATCGATGGCAATCCGCGTCGCCCCGGCATCAATGGCGTTCTCGACCAATTCCTTGACGGCTGACGCCGGACGTTCAACAACCTCACCCGCAGCGATGCGATTGATGGCCGCCTCATCAAGTTGCCGAATTACGGGCTGTTTTTCGCTGATATTGGGGTTCGCCTGCGCCATACCGCTAGACCTAGCATAAACACAGACGATTCTGCCACAGATTTGCGTAAGGTCGTTGCCCCAAAACTGAGGCGTCCGGACAATCGCGGGCAACCGTCAGTGTCAGGGGTTGCCATGCGATCATCCGGACATGCCGAAGTGAGTGGTGATAGTCCAGCTTCTATACCGGGCGTGGTATCATGCGGTCAGCTAAAAATCCGCTTAAGATACTGGTTTATTTCCGGTGAGCAGAGTTTGGCCGAACGGCCGTAGGGGAAGGCGGCGGGAAAGCGCCAATTCACGCAATGTTGAGCCCGCCCGAGCGTCCCCGGCAGGGTCCGAACACAGCCGCCAGCGCCAGGATCAGACCGGACATGGTTGCAATCATACCAGCAGCGCTGACCGCATTTGTCCCGCCCAGCCAGATCGGACCATAACCCGCCAGGACATAGCCTGACACGGCCGAGACCACGGCAAAGACAATGCTCCATCCGATCTGCGTCTCAAGCCGGTTGGCCATCATGCGTGCTGCGGCGGGTGGGCAGATGAACATGGCGATCACAATGATCGAGCCAACAGCGTCGAATGCGGCTACTGCGGCTATGGCTGCAACCATAACCAGCGCCAGCCCCAACACCCCTGTGCGAATACCCATGGTGCGGGCGAAACCTTCGTCGAAGGTCGAGATTTTCAACGGACGCCAGAATAGCCAGGTGAACAGGCAAACCCCCAACAGCGCCAACGCAATGCGTGGCAATTCAGGCGGCAGCCCGGCCAGAGCGGTAACATCCAGCACAGACTCCCATCCGGTTGCGTCCAACCAGATCAGGCTTTCCAGATTGCCATATAATGCGTGTTCGACGTCCAGATGAACGCTGGACGTATCCGTCTGTTCCAGCAACAAAACACCGGCAGCAAACATGGTTGTGAACACAACACCCATCGCCGCGCCCGATTCGATCTGACCCAGCCTGCGGATCGCCTCGATCAGAACAACCGCGACAACGGCCGCTCCGGCAGCGCCCAGCATCATCGGCCATGTCGAAATCGTTCCGGTCAAAAGGAACGCCACAACAATTCCAGGCAGCACAACATGGCTGATCGCATCCCCGATCAGGGCCTGTTTGCGCAAGACCAGAAAATTGCCGGGCAATGCGCAGGCGATGGCTGCACATGTGCCAATCAGAATAGGCGTCAGGGACAAAGGAACAAATTCAGCGCCGCTCATGCCGGAACCTCGTGCGGATTGCCCAATCTGCGGTCGATGTCCTCAATCTGATCGCGGGTCAGAACCGTTTCGATATCGCGCAGCCCGTCATACAGCGCCGCTGTTGCCTCGTGCGATTGGTCTGCGCGCACAACATCCCAGCGCTTTTCATCCCGCAATGCCTTGGCTGCCCGGGCTTTGCCGGCCTCGGTCGCAACACCGTCAGCACGGGCAAGGCCCGCGCGTTGCAGCAAACGGATGGTCAACGGCTCATAGATCTTTTGTCCTTGCGCCAGCGCCAGCAGACCTTGCCGGATATGCACGCGGCGTTGAAATCGCAGGTGTCGCATCACGGCGGCCAGAACGCCGCGAACCGGCGCCACAAACAGCGAGACCCCGAAAAATGCAAAACTGACCAGCACAATGATGGGGCCTGTTGGCAGATTGGGCGCCGACGCTGAAACGGCCGCCCCGATGTAACCGGCCGCGCCCCCCACCAACCCGGCCAGCAGCACAACCCGGTCCGATCTGTCGGACCAGAAGCGCGCGGTCACAGCTGGAATAATAAGCAGCGCAACAATCAGGATCAGACCTACGATTTTCAGACCGACCACCGTAACCGCCATGGCCAGTCCCATCATCGCCAGATCGATCCGAGGCACCGATAGCCCGTTTGCCCTTGCATAATCGGGATCAAACGCAACCAGCGTCATCGGGCGGCGCAGGATCATGACCAGTGCCAGCGTTGCCGCCCCGCCAATTGCAATGGTCATCGCATCCGCCCAGAGCATGCCAGCGGTTGAACCCAGCAAAAACCCCTCGAGCCCCGCCTGGCGACCCACGCCCATGGTCTGAATGACGGTCAAAAGGACAATACCAAAACCGAAGAAAACCGAGAGTACAGCGCCAATGGCCGCGTCCTCTTCCAATCGCGTGTGTCGCGTCAGCCAGTTCATGCACAGCAGGCCAATCCAGGCTGATATCGCAGATCCTGACAACAGCCCGATCAGATTGCGCCCGTCCGCGCCAAAAGCGATCAGAACCAAAAAGGCCAAACAGACGCCCGGCAAGGTCGCATGGCTGATCGCATCGCTGACCAAAGCCCGCTTTCGCAGAAACAGAAAGGTGCCGGTGACCCCTGCCGACACGCCCAGCAGGGTTGCTCCGATGGCGACCAGCGTGGCGTTATAGCCAAGCTGCAGGGTCAGCGCATCCCATAGCATGTGTCATCCCACTTCGCGTGCAATCTGGTCGATCTGCGCGGTGGCCAGCCGGCCGCCATAGGCCGCTTGCAACAATTCCGGTGTGAATGCCTGCGTTACCGGACCTTCCGCTATTTTTCGTGTATTGATCAGGAAGACATGGTCAAAGTAATCCGTGACGGTCGCCAGATCGTGATGCACCACCACAACGGTTTTACCCATTTTTTTGAGTGATTTAAGCACTTCTATGATGGCCTTTTCAGTGGCCGCATCTACACCTGAGAACGGTTCGTCCAGCAGGTACAGATCCGCGTCTTGCGCCAGAGCGCGGGCCAGGAACACGCGCTGTTGCTGACCGCCCGAAAGCTGCCCGATCTGCCTGTCCGCGAAATCTGACATGCCAACGCGGTCAAGACACGCCATCGCGCGGGCTTTGTGTTTGGGGCGCACACGCCCTAAAAGGCCAAGCTGTCGGGTCAGGCCCATCAGGATCACGTCAATCACCCGGGTCGGAAAATCCCAGTCCACGCTGGCGCGCTGAGGCACATACGCGATGCGTCCGCGCTGCTCATCCAGCGGTCTGCCAAACACGGTCACCTGTCCGGATAACGGCGCCACAATGCCCAAGGCTGCTTTGAGCAACGTCGACTTTCCTGCGCCGTTCGGACCAATGATGGCGGTAATGGCAGCGGCCTGAACGGTCATATCTACCGAGAAAACAGCGGGCTTCTGACCGTAGGAAACAGTCAGACCACGAATGGCCAAAGGGATGTCATCAACGCTTTGCGGTGCCAGGGCCACGCCCTGATTTGTTGCCAGCTCCAGCATCGCCTCAGAACCCCGCGGACAATTGGCCGCTCATGCCGCGCGCGGGAACGTCCGCACCCAAAGCGCCGCCAATAACGGTGATGTTGTGGTCCAGCATGCCGACATATGTACCCTCGTAAGTGCCGGGCTCACCCATGGCGTCCGAGAACAGCTCTCCACCCACGGTGACCTCGTGCCCTTTCGCTGCTGCACCTTCAATCAGGGCACGCATCGACCTGTCCGAAACCGAGCTTTCGACAAACACAGCCTTGAGCTGTCGGTCCACCAGCGTATCAACCAGTTCGCCGATCCGGTTCAGGCCAGCTTCTGACTGGGTCGAGATACCCTGAATACCCATCACTTCGTACCCGTAGTCAGCCCCGAAATAGCCAAATGCGTCATGGGCTGTCAGCAGGATGCGATTGGCATCAGGCACCGCTGTCAAAACCCGATCCGCATATGCGGTCAAGGCGTCCAGTTCTGCCAGATGCGCTTTGGCGTTGGCCGCAAAAACGTCCGCCGCCTCGGGGCGGGCCGCAGTCAAGGCGGCCTGTACTTCGATCACCGCGTCGCGCCACAGGGCCGGGCTCATCCAGATATGCGGGTCGTATTTATCTGCGTAATCGTCATGGGCCCGCAGTTTCGACGTATCCAGCGCCTCTGCCACGGCGACAACAGTATTCTTTCGGCCCAGATCTTTGAAAAACTCCTCCATCTGCGCTTCAAGATACAGCCCGTGCCACAGCACCAGATCGGCCTGCGTCATCGCAACAATATCGCTGCGCGTCTGCCGGTACGCATGCGGGTCAACACCCGGCCCCATCAGGCCCTGTACATCGACCTGATCCCCACCCACCTGACGTGCCGCGTCCGCAATCATGCCTGTCGTCGCAACCACTTTCAAAGGTTCATCCGCCCAGACGGCGAATGGCAGGGCAGCAGCGAAAGCCAGTGCTGCAAAAAAGGAGCGGCGAATCATGGTCTGGTCCTCGATCGGGTGCAGTTGCGATTGAATATGAGAACCATTCGCAACTAAGTCAATGCTATTGAGAATTATTCGCAACTAAAATTACTATCTTTGTCCAAATGGTCAAATTTTTGGACCATCAAAGGGTGTCGCGTCTTCCATTTACCTGCGCGCCATGCGATTTTGGCGCAAACCTCCCTAAGGACGCGATTATGGAAACGCAGAGCTCAGACAGCCCCGTGCGCACCGCGCATCTGCCGCAAGTGACCGAACCTAGAAACCCTGGCACGGAACTTGATCCGGACTGGGTTCGCACCGTGCAGGCCAACACGTCGGCCATTGAACGCCGCGCCGCGACCCTGCCCGGACGGCGATCGGTGAAAAAGGACTTTCAGGCGGCGTGGCTGCTGAAAGCGGTGACAATGATCGACCTGACCACTTTGTCCGGCGACGACACGGTTGGTCGCGTGCGCCGCTTGTGCGCCAAGGCCCGACAGCCAGTTGCGCCCGCGTATTTACAAGCGATGGGCATGCCACCGATTACAACCGGGGCAGTCTGTGTCTATCACGACATGATCGCAGCCGCTGTTGAGGCGCTGACAGGCACTGGCATTCCGGTCGCCGCCGTATCGACCGGGTTTCCGGCGGGCCTGTCGCCCTTTCACCTGCGCGTGGCAGAGATCGAGGAAAGCGTGAAGGCCGGAGCCGACGAAATTGATATCGTCATCTCGCGCCGTCACGTGCTGTCGGGCAATTGGCAGGCCCTGTACGAAGAAATGCAGGCGTTTCGCACCGCATGTGGCGATGCACATGTCAAAGCGATCCTGGCTACCGGAGAGCTGGGCAGCCTGCGCAACGTCGCGCGCGCCTCGGTGGTTTGCATGATGGCCGGGGCGGATTTCATCAAGACCTCGACCGGTAAGGAAAGCATAAACGCCACCTTGCCGGTATCACTGGTGATGATCCGTGCGATCCGCGACTATTACGACCGCACAGGATATCGGGTTGGCTACAAACCTGCCGGTGGCATCTCCAAAGCCAAGGACGCGCTGGTTTACCTGTCGCTGATCAAGGACGAACTTGGCGACCGCTGGCTGGAACCGGACCTGTTCCGCTTTGGCGCGTCATCGTTGCTGGGCGATATCGAGCGTCAGTTGGAACACTTCGTCACCGGCGCGTATTCCGCCGGTTACAGGCATTCGTTGGGCTGAGGGCAAGAATTATGACAGTCAAAGACATCTTCGACACCATGGACTATGGCCCCGCCCCGGAAAGCGCCGCCGAGGCACTGGCCTGGCTGGTCGATCAGGGTGACGCATTCGGTCACTATATCGACGGTGCCTTCACCAAGCCCGGCAAAGGTTTCGAAAGCCGCAACCCCGCGACCGGTGAGGTGCTGGCCAAGCTGACACAGGCGAAACAGGCCGATGTGGACGCCGCCGTTGCCGCCGCCCGCAAGGCTCAACCGAATTGGGCGGGTCTGGGCGGCGCAGGCCGTGCGCGGCACCTGTATGCCATCGCGCGCCTGTTGCAGAAGCACGCGCGCCTGTTTGCCGTGCTGGAGAGCATGGACAACGGCAAACCGATCCGCGAAGCGCGCGACATCGACATCCCCCTGGCGCAACGGCATTTCTATTATCACGCCGGTATGGCGCAGCTCATGGCCAGCGAGCTGCCCGATGCGCAGGCCGTCGGCGTATGCGGGCAGATCATCCCGTGGAACTTCCCGCTGCTGATGCTGGCCTGGAAAATCGCGCCGGCGCTGGCGATGGGTAACACGGTCGTTCTGAAACCGGCCGAGTACACCTCGCTGACGGCGCTGCTGTTTGCAGATATCTGCACGCAGGCCGGGATGCCAAATGGTGTGGTCAATATCGTGACCGGAGACGGCGCGGTGGGCGAGATGATCGTGAATGCCGACGTGGACAAAATCGCCTTTACCGGTTCGACCGTTGTAGGGCGCCGTATTCGCGAAGCGACTGCGGGATCGGGCAAGACGCTGACGTTAGAGCTGGGCGGCAAATCCGCCTACATCGTGTTCGACGACGCCGACATTGATTCAGCTATCGAAGGTCTGGTCGACGCGATCTGGTTCAATCAGGGTCAGGTCTGCTGCGCGGGGTCGCGCCTGTTGATACAGGAAGGGATCGCCGAGCTTTTCCACCAAAAGCTACGCGCGCGGATGGACAAGCTGCGCATTGGTGACCCGCTGGACAAATGCATTGACGTGGGCGCAGTTGTGGATCCGATCCAGTTACAGACCATCAAAGGCATGGTCGAAAGCAACACCGCCGGCCACATTTATCAGGCATCTTGTGACATGCCGGAAAACGGCTGTTACTACCCGCCAACGCTGATCTCGGGGTTGGAAACCTCGGACCCGCTCATGCAAGAAGAGATTTTTGGCCCGGTCCTGGTGTCTTCGACCTTTCGCACTCCGGCCGAGGCGGTCGAACTGGCCAATAACACGCGGTACGGGCTGGCTGCGACGGTGTGGACCGAAAATGTGAACCTGGCGCTGGACATCGCGCCCAAGCTGATCGCGGGTGTGGTCTGGGTCAACGCAACCAACCTGTTTGACGCTGCCGCCGGGTTCGGCGGGGTGCGCGAAAGCGGCTTTGGCCGCGAAGGCGGCTGGGAAGGGCTTGCGGCCTACACCAAGCCAAAAAGCAAGGCCAAGCCGCTGGCGAGGGTTGAGGCAGTCACGGGTGAAGGTTCTCCGGTCGATCCCATCGACCGCACCGCCAAGATGTATGTCGGCGGCAAGCAGGCGCGGCCCGATGGCGGCTATTCAAAACCCGTCTGGGGCAAATCGGGCCTGCTGGGCCATGTGGGTCTCGGCAACCGCAAGGACGTGCGAAACGCGGTTGAGGCAGCAGCGGCAGCCAAAGGCTGGTCCAAGACGACCGGTCATCTGCGGGCGCAAATTCTGTATTACATTGGCGAGAACCTCTCGGCCCGTGCGGATGAATTTGCGACCCGTGTCGATGCCATGACCGGCCGGAAGGACGGCGCAAATGAGGTCGAGACCGCGATCCAGCGCCTGTTCACCGCGGCTGCCTGGGCCGACAAATATGACGGTCAGGTGCATGGCGTGCCGATCCGTGGTGTCGCCCTGGCGATGAAGGAACCGGTTGGCGTTATCGGTGCGCTTTGCGCAGACGAAGCACCTCTGCTGGGTCTGGTGTCGGCCATGGCACCGGCGATTGCCATGGGGAACCGGATGGTTCTGGTGGCAAGCGAGCCCTACCCGCTGGCGGCAACCGACTTCTATCAGGTCCTTGAAACCTCGGATGTTCCCGCTGGTGTGGTCAACATCCTGACCGGCACCCATGCAGATCTTGCGAAACCGCTGGCCTCGCATCTGAACGTGGACGCAGTCTGGTCCTTCTCATCCACCGACCTGTCCAAAGAGATCGAGACCGTCTCGGCCGGGAACCTGAAAAGGACGTGGGTCAATTACGCAACGGCACTTGACTGGAACATGGACCATTCCCACCGCTTCCTTCAGACTGCAACCGAAGTAAAAAACATCTGGGTGCCTTACGGCGAGTAGGCGCCCGAAAAAGTGGGGAGGCCTCTTTTGGATTTTGCAAACCAAACCGTCATCGTCATTGGTGGCACCAGCGGCATCAACCGAGGCATTGCCGAGGCTTTTGCTACGTCGGGTGCTAAGGTGGCCGTGGCCAGCCGTTCGCAAGACAAGGTGGACGATACCGTGGCCGCGCTCAGGGCGGCGGGTGCGGCGGACGCGATTGGCACGGCCTTTGACGTGCGCGACCCCGAGGCCGTGGCCGCCGGTCTGCAACATTTCCAGGGGGCGTTCGGCGATTTCGACATTCTGATATCCGGCGCGGCGGGAAATTTCCCGGCCCTGATGTCCGAGATGTCCGTGAACGCGTTCAAATCCGTTGTCGACATAGATCTGATGGGCACCGTGCACGTCCTGAAAGGCGCGTATCCGCACTTGAAACGGCCAGGTTCCAGCATCATCAATATTTCGGCACCGCAAGCGTTTCTGCCCTACGAAGGTCAGTCCCATGTTTGTGCTGCCAAAGCAGGTGTGGATCAGATTACCCGGACGCTTTCGATGGAATGGGGTGTGGAAGGTATCCGCGTGAATTCGGTGGTGCCCGGGTTCATCGAAAATACCGAAGGCGCGCGTCGTCTGGCTCCGAATGAAAACATGCATGATGAAATTCGCCGGGATATTCCGGCCGGGCGTTGGGGAACGACGCAGGATGTCGCTCACGCCTGCCTGTTCCTGTCTTCCGATCTGGCGAGTTACATCAGTGGCACGGTTCTGTCCGTCGACGGTGCGCTGTACCAGCGCGGTTCCGGCAAGTTCGGTCAGATGATGGGGCAGATGCTGCGCAGCATGAAAAAGGGGTGAGCCACTGCCGGCTGATGCCGGCAGGACCTGCGATGTGCTGTTCCAGGTACCGAAAATTACGACGTCTTCGGTGATGGCACCTTGGTGTTCGAGAAATACCCTCGTCCTCAAGAGCCGCGGCCCCCTTCAGCGCCTCCGCAACGCGGGCAATTCCCGCGGCACCTTGTAGGAATTGCAGGAAGGTGGGAACGACCCTTCATCCTGCGCACCAGATCGGAGATGGCGATCTTCAGCGGCACCGATACGAACACGTGGACATGGTCGAACAACAAAACACCGCCAAGAATGTCGACCTCGTTCTCGCGGCCGACCCAACGAAAACTCACGCATCCCTCTGGTCAGAGCTTTACAGTGGTACTTCGTCGACCAAACGATCTGAGAGCGGCGATAAAATACGAGTGTTTGCCGGCATCATACTCCATGACCTTACCTTCTGAAAAATGGGCCTCAGCCGACCTGAAGGCTCATTTTTCAGAAGGTAAGATCATAAAACGATTCTCCGCGCTCAAGCAGGTACCACTAGAAGTCGGAGGGTTTTTTCCAATGCGTGGAAATTAAAGACCGGGGACTGATATACCCGGTCGTTGGGCTTTATTCAGGATTCATCTGATCTAGGAGCTTCTGAAATAGATCCCTGCGGCAACCAAAAGCGATGTCAGCAATCCAGCTACTACGTAAAGCGTAAACGCGCTGAGTAGGGATTGACCAAGGATCAAAGCAGCCGCAAAGGTAAGTACCCCTGCAACTGTTCCCAATCCCATTATCGCAACTATCATAGCGCTACTAACCGTCCCAAGCTGTCTCACAGGAGATGTGGAACAAATGATTCCCATCTCCTTTCCCAACTAGCACAGCATTCTCGACATTTCTGGCCAAAGTATGGCCAAGACGAGTTCACGACTAATTAAGGCGGAGATTTGCCGATCCTACAAGCGGCGCATCGCCGTCCAATTGGTTCCTTAAGGGTCTTGTGCGCATAGCTTCCAACAATGGTTCGCATCATCTAATGGCATCAAATCCAGGAAAATCATTCGCTAACCATGAATAATCCCGCCACTAGAGCGAGGTAGACGACGTCAGCCGTCTATCCCTTGAGGCTTGCCGACGATGGTAAAGTGCAGCCCATCCGGGTCCAGCAGTTCAGACGCCACGCGGTTCACCTCGTCCAGGGTCACCGCGTTCACCTTGTCATTGCGGGTCGCGATATAGTCGATTGGCAGCTTCTGCATCTGCATCCCAACCATGATACCGGCGATCTGACCGTTGCCATCGAACCGCAGCGGGTAAGCGCCGGTCAGATAAGTTTTGGCGTCGTCCAGCTCTTTTTGGGTGATGCCCTCGCTGGCAGCGCGGGCCCACTCGTCCCGGATCACCTGCACGGCTTCGGCAATACGGTCATTTCCTGACGAAACCGACCCCAGATAGACAGAGGCCAGATCCTTGGGCACCAGATAGCTTGCAACCCCATAGGTCAGTCCGCGTTTTTCGCGCACTTCCTGCATCAGGCGGCTTTCGAAACCGCCACCGCCAAGGATATGGTTCAGCACAAAGGCCGCAAAGAAATCCGGATCGTCCCGATCGATCCCTTGCTGACCAAACAGGGCAACAGATTGCGGTGTGTCGAAATCAACGACGCTGATACCGCCCTCGATCGTGACTTCGGCCCGTTCAGGGATCGGTTTTCCGGTTTCCGGAAGATCGGCCAGCAATTTGTCCAGCAGCGTACCCAGTTCCTCTGCCGTGATGTCGCCGACGGCGCCCACATATAGGCGGTCCTTGGCAAAAACACCCTGATAAGCTTCGACCACGTCCGCCCGGGTCAGACCCGAAACGCTGTCGATGGTACCTTTGCCTTCGGTGCCATACGGATGATCACCATACGCCATGGCGGAAAAGGTGCGACCGGCGATATCGTTGGGGTCCGTTGCATCGGACCGAAGCCCGGACAGAACCTGCGCTTTGACCCTGTCCACGGCATCCTGATCAAATCTGGGTTCGTGGATCGTTGTGTACAGAAGGTCTGTCACCGCATCGCGGTTCTCAGTAAGAAACTTGGCCGAGATCGACACTGTGTCATCCGTGGCGTTATAGCCGAATGACGCAGCCAGGGATTCCAGTTCCCGCGCATAGGTTCGCGCATCCATCTCACCCGCGCCTTCCTCGATCAGACCGCTCATCAGATAAACGGCACCGCGTTTGTCCGGATCGTCCAGCGACGTGCCGCCGCGAAAACGCATTTCCAGCGCGGTGAACGGGATCGAGTGATCTTCGACCAGCCATGCGGTGATACCGCCGGGTGATACGACCTCTTTGATATCGATTTCGGCCCAGGCGGGCAGCGCCAGCACAAAGGCGATCACAGTTGCAAATACGGTTCTCATTGCGTCACCTCTTCATCACGCGTCAGCCAGCCAGTTACCGAAGTTTCGGGTTGCAGGACCTCACGGGCGGCAGCGATGATGTCGTCACCGGTCACGGCTTGCAGAATGTCAGGCCAGGCCTGAACGTCCTCAACCGTCAGACCGCTGGTCAACGCCCGACCATAGCGGTTTCCTATTCCGTCGACATTATCGCGCGCATAGATCTGGGACGCGCGCAGCTGCATCTTGATACGATCCAGATCAGCTGCATTCACACCTTCGGCCACGAAATCCGCAACAACCTGATCCATCGCATCCTCGGCCTCTTGCAATGACACGCCCTGGGCGGGCACGACAATCAGATCAAAGGTTGTCGCATCCAGCGAAACACCACGATAAAACGCGCCCGCATAGACAACGATCTGATCCTCGAATTGCAGCTTCTCGTTCAGATAAGACGTTGTTCCACCGCCCAGCAATTCCGCCAGCATGAACAGTGCAGCCGCTTTTTCCTGCGCGCCGGGATTGCGTTCCGGCGCAAGATAGCTGCGCTGGACGTAAGGCTGTGCGACCCTCGGGTCCTTCAGCGTCAGGCGACGTTCTGCAATCTGCGGAGGTTCTTGCGGCCGGACCCGCTCGCCCAGGTCCGGATTGGCGGGGATTACGCCATAATACTGCTCTGCCAGTGTCCGCACATTCTGTGGATCAACATCACCGGTGACAACCAGAATGGCGTTGTTGGGTGCATAATGCGCCTGGTAAAACGACAGGGCATCGTCCATGTCCAGCGTTTCCATCTCGTGCCACCAGCCGACAATCGGCACCCCGTATCCGTGGTTCAGATACTGCGCCGCACTCATCTGCTCGCCAAACAGAGCACGCGGATTGTTTTCGGTGCGCTGATTACGTTCTTCCAGAATTACATCGCGTTCCGTGCGAATGTCGTCTTCGCCGAGGCGCAGGTTCTGCATGCGGTCCGCCTCCATCCGCATCATCAGTTCCAGCCGGTCGGCGGCGACACGCTGGAAATAGGCGGTGTAGTCGTAAGAGGTGAACGCATTGTCATTACCGCCATTGGCCGCAACGGTCGCCGAAAACTCACCCGGCGCTAAAGTGTCGGTGCCTTTGAACAACAAGTGCTCAACAAAATGTGCGATTCCCGAGGCTCCGACCGGTTCATCCGCCGACCCGACCCGGTACCAGACCATGTGCTGCACGACCGGCGCGCGGTGATCTTCGATAACCACGACCTCCATGCCATTATCCAGCGTGAACGTTGTGACATCCTCTTTTCCATCCTCGGCAAAAACCGGGGTGGCGGCAATTAGGGCAGCCGACAAAGCCAGGGCCCGAACCATGGGGCATCCTCCGTTTCGTTTCTTCGGTTAAACCTACGGTGGTGCCCGCCGGGATCAAGAGAGTTGACGGAAAGTTAAGAATTATTCATCCGGCGGGGACGAGGGTGTTTCAATGCCGGCGCGTCGCGCCGCTTCGGTCTCGGCAAATGGATCGATCGCCTGACGCTCATAGACCTGCTGGTAGCGGTCCACGGGGAACAGTCTCAGGCCGGTCCACCGGCCCCGACGCTTGCGAAAGGCGTCGTCATCGGCCTGCACAACTTCACGCGTGTTCGCGGGCACGCCATATCGGCTGGAGGCCGTAACCAGCGCCGCATCAGATGACGGAATTGCGGTATTGGGGCTCAACGCCGAGGCGTTTCCGCCCAGCGCAACAACGGCATCCGCTTTGGGGTTTGGATCAGTCAGGTTCGTACCGCCGGGTGTCGGTGCCGGAAGAAAGGCATAATCCTGTGGCTGTGTCAGCGGCTTGACCGGCAATACCGAGAACTCATCCGGACCCTGGCCCGGCGGATCAAGATCGCGCAAGCCGGGGTTATTGCACCCCGCAATTGCGACGGCAAAGGTCAGAACAAGTATGGCGCGCGGCAACCGCATCAGAGTCTCCAGCCTGTTTCAGGCGCTTTTATCGCATATCATCCGGCCCGTCACGAGGGCTTTTTGCCATCGAACAGAACCAGCCCGATGGCCCCGGCAAAAATAAATACATCCGCAAGGTTGAAAACGTAAGGATTGTTGACGCCGCAACACGACATATTGAGGAAATCCAGAACGTATCCATACACGATACGGTCCAGCACATTGCCCAGCGCGCCACCAATCAACAGGCCACCGCTGACAAGCATCGTCTTTGTCGGGGCTGCGCGGGACAGCCAAATCAGCACTGCGACCGAAATCGCAACGGAAATCGCGATCAGCACCCAGCGCGCAGCGTCTGAATTTCCCTGGAAAAGGCCGAAATTTATGCCCCTGTTCTCACCGTATTTAAACACCAGAAGCGGCGGCAATACGGCGATATCCCCCGCAGCGACACGCATCACGTGGACAACCAGATATTTGCTGATCTGATCGATCCCGAAGGCCGCGAGGGCTGCCCAGAATAGCAGACGATACCGCATCAGTGCCGGAAATGCCGCATACCGGTGAAGACCATGGCCAGACCAGCCGCATCAGCCGCAGCGATCACATCATCATCCCGCATCGACCCGCCGGGTTGAATAACGCATGTTGCACCCGCCTCGGCAGCTTCCATCAACCCGTCGGGAAAGGGAAAGAACGCATCCGACGCCACCGCCGATCCGATGGTCAGCGGTTGCGGCAGGCCCAGCGCGTCTGCCATGCGTTCAGCCTTTTTCGCGGCAATCAGGGCCGAGTCCACGCGGCTCATCTGCCCGGCACCCACCCCAACTGTCGCGCCATCTTTGACATAGACAATGGCGTTGGATTTGACATGTTTGGCAACTTTCCAGGCAAACAAAAGATCGCGCATTTGCTCATCAGAGGGTGCCTTCTTGGTGACAACCTTGAGGTCATCGATACCCACAAAGCCGTTGTCCTTGTCCTGTACCAACAGGCCACCGGCCACCTGACGCACGGTTTTGCCACCGGCGGTCACATCCGGCAGGCCCTCGGTGGTCAGAAGGCGCAGGTTCTTTTTTGCGGCAAAGACTGCCTTGGCCTCATCAGATGCGCCCGGCGCAATCACAACTTCGGTAAAGATGCCTGTGATCTCTTGCGCGGTTTCGGCGTCCAGCGGCTGATTCAATGCCACGATCCCGCCAAAGGCCGAGGTGCGATCACAGTCGAACGCTGCCTTGTAGGCCGCCAACAAGTTGATTCCTTTTGCAACGCCGCACGGGTTTGCGTGTTTGATGATGGCGCAGGCCGCGCCTTCGGCCGGATCGAACTCAGCCACCAGTTCAAACGCCGCGTCGGTATCGTTGATGTTGTTGTAGCTGAGTTCCTTGCCCTGATGCTGAACGGCGGTTGCCACACCGGGACGGTGCGTTCCGTCGATGTAGAATGCCGCTTGCTGGTGGCTGTTCTCGCCATAGCGCAGAGTCTGTTTCAGCTCGCCCGCAACCGCGCGGCGTTTGGGCGCGTCCAGACGCAGGCTGTCGGCCATCCAGTTCGACACCGCAGCATCATAAGCCGCAGTCCGGGCGTAAGCCTTCTGCGCCAGCCACTGGCGGAATCCCAAAGAGGTTTTGCCGTCGTTTTCTTCCAGTTGATCCAGCAAGGGCGTGTAATCCTCGACATCCACCACAACGTTCACAAACGCATGGTTCTTGGATGCGGCACGGATCATCGCCGGACCGCCAATATCGATGTTCTCGATGCAGGTGTCATAATCGGCCCCTTTGGCAACGGTTGCTTCGAACGGGTAAAGATTCACCACCAGCAGATCAATTGCACCGATCCCGTGCTGATCCATCGCGGCCACATGAGCGTCATTGTCGCGCAAGGCCAACAGGCCGCCGTGCACCATAGGGTGCAGGGTCTTGACCCGACCGTCCATCATTTCCGGAAAGCCGGTCACATCGCTGACATCCGTCACGTCAAGACCTGCATCCCGCAGCGCTTTTGCCGTACCACCGGTCGACAACAACGCGATCCCGCGCCCGGCCAGCGCCTGCCCAAGCTCGATCAGCCCGGTCTTGTCGGAAACGGAAAGCAACGCGCGGCGCACGGGGTGAAGGTCGGTCATGGGTCCAAAGGTCCTTTTGGCGTCAGTTGAAGTCAGGCTCGTCGCGGTGCACGTCGCGAACAGCATAGGCTGTATCCTGCGCCTTGCTCAGCGTCCACCCGATGCGGGTCGCATACTCGATTGCGCGACCGGATAGAACGATCTGTTTTGTCGCGCGTGGTTTCAGGCGACCTTTTTCCAGATAGACACTGGGTTCCACGGCCAGTTTTGCCGCGCCATCATGACGAAAAACCCAGATTTCTCCGCTTTTGAGCGCCATCGACACCGCCGCGCCGCCCAGATCCAGCGCGGCGTCGACGTCCGGATGCAGATGGAACCGAATGTCAAAGGCGATACCGGACAGCCCGGAGGCATCCACGGCCCGGTCAAACTGCCGCTTGGATTTGTCTGTTGCCGTCAGAAGGATGTCTTCGCCGGTCAGGTCACGCCCGTCAAAACGCAGTTCAAAAGTGCGGGCATGGGTCAGGCCGAATACCCGGCTGTAACCGTCATGACCGGCCGTGAACCGGATACCGTGAAACCCGTCCTCGAATTCCCCCGGCACATGCTGCGGCGCGTCCAGCAAGGCCTGATGGTCGCTGCCCGAGATAGGTTTGGTCAGTCTGGCGCTGGAATAGCCGTCAAGGCACAACGTCGAATGCGACGGCGTCGCCCGCCCGGCGCGCCGCCAGTCCAGACCAAAACTTGCGCCTGATCCGCAATTGACAATCAGGGGGCGGCGCCCCGATGTCAGTTCGAATGCCAAGGTTGATGCATGTGCATTAAACGACGCCGCACCGGCAGGCGGCGGGCTGGCATCGACGATAACTGTTGTGCGTGCGGCGGACAGTCGTGCATACCCCATCGGCAGCGCGGTTGCGGCCTTGTGTTTCACACCGCTCTGCGCCAGGGCGTGCTCCAACCGCCCTTCGATCCCGCGCCCGCCGCCGTGAAACCGCGCAAGCCCGCCATCCGCATGACGCAGACTGCGCAGTGTCGGCGCAATCCGTTTGATGGCATTGGCCTGAGCAACAGGTGTGCCGCGCCCCAGATCACCCAATGCCGCCGACGTCCAGCTGAGCAACGTGAATACATCCAGCAGCTCTTCGGGGTTTCGGGTCGCAATGCCGCCTTGCTCGTTCACCTGCCGATCGCATTCCCGCGCCAGGGCACGAATGGCCGGATCTCCCAGATGCTCGACCCCTTGCAGGGCAAGGCCCGATTGCACAAGACCGGCCAGTGCCTCGAACCGAGGCAGTCCGGGCGTCGCCGCATGCCAGCGTTTCGACAAAAACCATGTCTGCTGCGCAAGAGATCGGAAAAATACCCTGTTCTGCCGATCATCCGCCCCCCGCAACAAAAAGGCAGAGTGATTGATCCAGCGCATGACGCGCCGTCCGGTCAGGTCCGGTTCCCAACCCGAGCCTGTGCCGCGCCCATGTTCCTCGATCCAGCCCCAGACCCAACGCTGCGCTTTTTCCCGTGCACGCATGTCGCCAACGGCGGCCAGATCGTCCAGCCAGGCAAATCCGTGCCGCTCCTCCTCAAACCCGGCGCTGGGGGCTGCGATCTCCCACAACCCGGTGTCCTGGGCTTCGACCAGATATCCTGCAAACAGCAGATTTCCGGCAACCAGTTGACGTCCGCGCGCAAATGACCCCACCGTTCTGGGTTCCGGCTGAGAGACAAAGCCGGGCACAGCCTTGCGCCTGTTACTGAGGCGCGCATAGAGACGGTTCTGAAACCGCATCCACCGACTGGTCATGGTGTCCAACTCTGACATGACGCTCGTTGCTCTGCCCCTTGCGCTCTGCTGGCGCTTGAGACCCAACGATAGACCGGCCGGATCGTCAAGTCACCGAAAAGCGTGGTTTCAGACGGATTTGTTCAGACAGGCGATATAGAACCCGTCCATTCCGCCCAGTTCCTGCCAAAAATCCGGGCGCAGACGCAATCCACCCTCTTGCGTGATCCAGTTCCGGTCCATGCCCGGCACCGCCACAGCGGCGTGGTCCACCTGCATGTCCGGATGCTGTTGCAGCGCGTCTTCGATCTGCACTTCGCCTTCATCGGGCAGCAACGAACAGGTGCAGTACACCAGTCGACCGCCCGGCTTTACAAGTGTCCAGGCATGGGCCAGCATGCCGGCTTGCAGATCGATCAGGGCGCCAAACTCTGATCCGTCTTTGGCGAAAGGCAGATCCGGATGCCGCCGGATCGTGCCGGTGGCAGAGCAAGGCGCATCCAGAAGCACCGCATCATACTGTCCCTGGTGATCCAGAGCGTCTGCGGCAATGATACGCGCAGACAGGCCCGTGCGGGCAAGATTTTCGCGCACCCGCTCCAGCCGGGTTTCAGAAATGTCCAACGCCGTAACATCTGCGCCCGCGGCCGCAAGTTGCAGTGTTTTACCGCCTGGCGCGGCGCAAAGATCCAGCACGCTTTCACCGGCGCCGGGTGCCAGCACCCGCACCGGTATTGCCGCTGCGGCATCCTGCACCCACCAGTCCCCTGCGTCATATCCGGGCAGTGCCGAAACCTGTCCGGCATCCCGAATACGGACCGAACCCGTCGGCAGGTGATCGCCCGCCGGACCCCGCGCCCTGGGTTTGACAGTCAGGTCCAGAGGCGCCCCTGCGAAATGGGCCGCCTCGATCCTTGTCAAAGCATCCGAGCCCCAGGCGTCGACCAAGGGCTGCCGCAACCAGTCGGGCGTGCGTGGAACCCGCATTTTCGCCCAGGCGTCCGGCCCTTCGACCGCCACTTTGCGCAGCACTGCGTTCACCAGACCTTTCAGACGACCATGTTGGCGCGAGCGTCCAACGATCTCGACCATCGCATTGACCACACCGTGCGCTGCCTCACCTTTGCACAGTTCCACGGTGCCCAGTCGCAAAGCATTGTAAACTGTCAGATCTGGTATGCGCTTCAGATGATTGCCCAGCAACCGGTCGGCGCGTTCCAGCCCGCGCAGGGTGTCCAGCGTCAGGCGCTGCGCCCGCGCGCGGTCCTCTGGCGCAAGCCGGTCCAGCGCACCTGCGGCCAGGCATTCGGACAGCAGACGCCCCTCGCCCTGTATCTGGTCGAGTAGATAGATTGCGCTGCGTCGCGCCGCTGTTGCGTTTTCGGACATGAATCTGCCTTTGGTTCATCCAGCGCCCGCATTGCCAAGCGCGGACGGGGGCGTATATCAAGGCGGTGCAGGGAAAGGAACCCGATGTCATGACCGACGACCGCGATGATCTGCCACCCGCCGCCAAACGCGCCCTGGCCGAGGCTGAAGAACGCCGCAAGAAAGCCGAGGCCGATGCCAAAGTCATGCCCAAAGAGCTGGGCGGCCGGGACGGACCCGATCCAGCCCGCTACGGCGACTGGGAGAAAAAGGGGCTGGCCATCGATTTTTAGGGTCCGCCGCGCAGCGCTTGCAGGAAATCCGTGATCAGAGCCTGCTGTTTTTTGGATGTGGCCCGGTCTTTGGGCCATGTCAGCCAATACCCATCTTTGGTTTGCAATTCGGGCAGATCCAGCCTGCGCAGCAGGCCCTGTTGCAGATCGGCACGGGCCAGAGGAACCGATGCCAAAACCACCCCCATGCCGCACCGGGCTGCTGATATCGCATGTTCCATTGAATCAAAGCTGATGTTCGAAGGCGGCAGGTCGTCATAGCCACACGTCCGGCCCCAGTCCCGCCAACCGGGACGTTCCCCCCTCAGATCAACCAAAGGCGCACCCCAATCGACTCCCGGCGCGGCCATGGGCACAAGAACCTCTGGTGCGATCAGCGCTGCATCGCGCCCGGGCCAGGTGCCCCGCCCATAGCGGATTTGCAGCCATGTCCTTTCTTCTTGCAAAGACGACCTGCGCGCGACCGAATCGGTCATCACCCGAACCTTGGGACGCATCTTGTGAAATCTGGCCACGGCGGGCAGGACCAGCGCGTGAATGCTTGACGACAACCCTGCCACGCGCAGTTCACGCGGAGACTTTCCAAACAGATCCTCGGTATTGCGCTCCAAAGCTTGCAGACTGTGCTGTACCAGCGGCAGATAACTTTCGCCTTCAACCGTCAGCGATACGCCACGTGCCTCGCGCACAAACAGCGTTCGGCCCAGCCATGCCTCAAGATTGCCGATCCGCTGGCTGACAGCGGCCTGGGTCAGGCCGAACTCTCTGGCGGCGGCTGAAAATCCGCCCAAACGTCCGGCGGCTTCGAACACGCGCAGCCAGTCAAGTGGCGGCAATCCGATCTTTGCTCTTGCCATAAGAATTTCCAGGCCTCTGTCGCAATAAGGATTAATTGTGGTAATGCCATGAACCGCGTATCTGCTCAACCAAAGCCCGCGCTGAACAGGAGAGACCCGATGCTGCGCACCGCCACTCATGACGCCTCGGTTGTAACGGTAGATCTGGATACCGGCGCTCAGGCGCGTTTTCACGCTATCTGGCTGCGCGACAATGCGCTGGACCCCGAAACCCGTTCACCGGGCAACGGCCAGCGCCTGATCACGATCAACGACATTCCCCCGGATTTGTCGATCAGTGACGTCAGGATCGAGCAGGGCGATCTGCACGTCACGTTCCAGCCCGAAGACAAGACCGTGACGTTCCCGGCCCGCTGGCTGGCTGATCACAGCTATGACCGTCACCCGCCGCAAAACGCCGGTTGGACGGCCCCGGGCATTACCACATGGGACGCGGGCCTGACACCGCCCAACGCCAGTTGGGGAGACGTTCACGCCGATCCCGATAAAAAACGGGACTGGCTGGCCGCAATTGCCGAGTTCGGCTTTGCCAAGTTGACCGATGGCCCCACCCAGCCGGAATCGCTGCTGCGTGTCGCTGATCTGTTCGGATTTGTGCGCGAGACGAATTATGGCCCGTATTTCGAAGTCCGGACCGAAGTGAACCCCACCAACCTTGCCTATACCGGCCTTGGATTGCAGGCCCATACGGACAATCCTTATCGTGATCCGGTCCCGACATTGCAAATTCTGTACTGTCTGGAAAACAGCGCCGCGGGCGGTGACTCGATTGTGGTCGACGGGTTTCGAGCAGCGGAAAAACTGCGTGACCGCAACCCCGAGGGCTTTGACCTGCTGGCAGGGCATCCGGCGCGGTTCGAATACAAAGGGTCTGACGGCGTTTGTCTGCGCGCACGTCGCCCGATGATCGAACTGTCACCGGATGGCGCATTGATGGGCATTCGTTTCAACAACCGCTCAACCGCGCCGCTGGTGGACATACCCTTTGACCGGATGGAGGCGTATTATGCCGCATACCGTCAACTGGGCGAGATCATCGACGACCCGGCTATGGGCGTGTCGTTCAAACTGGAACCGGGTGAAAGCTTTATTGTGGACAACACCCGTGTGCTGCATGCGCGACTGGGCTACTCCGGCGCCGGGTCACGCTGGTTGCAGGGATGTTATGCCGACAAGGATGGGTTGCTGTCGACTCTGGCCGCCATGCAGACCGCGCAGTCGGAGGCGGCAGAATGAAACCGGATTTCTCGACGCTGACCCGCGACAACATCGTGGCCTTCATCAGTGACATTTTTGAACGCAGGGGCGACGAAGAATATCTGGGTGAGCCTGTGACCATGGCGGAACATATGCTGCAGGGTGCAACAATTGCCGAACAGAATGGCCAGTCCGAAGAAATCATCGTTGGCGCGCTGCTGCACGATATTGGCCATTTCACATCCGAATTCGGCACCTACCACCCTGACGATACCAAAGACCGTTTTCACGAAGACGCGGGCGCGGCGGTTCTGGAACAGTTCTTTCCATCCGTCATCACCGATTGCTGCCGCTATCATGTCGCGGCAAAGCGCTATCTTTGTGCGACAAGGCCGGAATATTTCAATCGTCTGTCCGACGCATCGGTCCACACGCTGGAATTGCAGGGCGGTCCGATGAATGCCCAAGAGGTTTCGGAATTCGAGGCCAATCCGAACCTGAAAGAGATCATTCAGGTCCGTTACCTTGACGAGGCCGGAAAGCGCGCTGACATGGACACGCCGGACTTTGCGCATTTCGCGCCCATGGTACAACGCATGGTGAACCGACATCTTGGCTCGGACTGACAGGTCGATTTCAGAATTCCTTAACGGTTTACGTAAGTTTCTGCGATAGTTCCGATCAGATCGTAAACAGGGTGGAGGCGCCTGATGGGGCTCGACAGACGCGAGAGATCGGA